>JAZUGA010000115.1:0-6333 GCA_045640945.1 Lachnospiraceae bacterium
AAGGGAAGAACTACCGATGCCATTAAAGGACTGATGGAAATGGCTCCAAAGACGGCCTTAGTACCGGCAGAAGGAACTACCGGCCTGAAGACCGTTCCTGGTGAAGAAATTAACGTAGGGGATACCTTTATCGTAGAACCGGGCATGAGCGTTCCCGTAGATGGAATCGTTCTTTCCGGAGAGGCGAAAATGGATGAATCGGCTCTTACGGGAGAAAGCGAACTGATACTGAAAAAAGAAAATGATGAAGTATCCACAGCGACCATGAATACCGATGGCACTATTGTTTGTGCAGCAACGAAAATTGGAGAAGATACGACCCTTTCCCAGATTATTAAGTTAGTCAGCGAAGCTTCTGCCACTAAGGCACCGATTGCCAGAATCGCAGATAAAGTTTCCGCCGTATTTGTACCGGTAGTTATCGCTATTGCCATCGTAACGTTTATTGTCTGGATGCTGGTTGGAGGAAAGTCGGAAGTGGCTTTATCCAGTGGAAGCTCCCTTTTAGCTTTTGCACTTTCCCGAGGAATTTCCGTTCTGGTCATCAGCTGCCCGTGTGCCTTAGGCCTGGCTACTCCGGTAGCAATTATGGTGGGCTCCGGAGTCGGCTCCCGAAAGGGAATTTTGTTTAAGACCGCTGCAGTTTTAGAAGAAACCGGAAAGCCGGGAATTATCGTTCTGGATAAAACGGGAACGATTACTACAGGAGAGGTTGGCAGCGACGTTCCAAAGGCTGACAGCAAAGAAGGCATCCGTCAGCTGGAGAATTTAGGTCTTCAGGTGGTTATGCTTTCCGGTGACAAAATTGACCGGGCAAGAAAAATCGCTTCTCAGGTAGGTATTAAGCATATCGTTGCAGGAGTTCTTCCAGGTGGAAAAGGAATGGTCGTAAAGGCCCTTCAGAAGCCTTATGAATTCGGAACGGCAAAAGCAGAAAGTTTGTTAATGACAGTACCGGAGAAGATTACGAGAGCGGCTTATAAAAATCAGGTCATTATGTGCGGAGATGGAATTAACGATGCGCCGGCTTTGAAAACGGCGGAAATCGGCATGGCCATCGGCGCAGGAAAAGACATTGCCATTGATGCGGCGAACGTGGTTTTAATGAACAGCTCCATTTTGGACGTGGCAGCGGCAATCCGTTTAAGCCGCAGAACTTTACTGAACATTAAGGAGAATCTGTTCTGGGCATTTATTTATAACATTATCTGTATTCCTTTGGCAGCAGGAGTTTACACGGGACTTTTCGGATGGGCCATGAGCCCGATGATTGGAGCGGCCGCCATGGCTTTATCCAGCTTCTGCGTAGTCATGAATGCGTTAAGACTGAATCTGTATGACCCAAACAAAGAAGGAAAAACAAAACCTATGATTTCTGCAGATGTGGAAGAAATTGTAGACCGGATCAACGAAGAAATAAAAATCAATAACGAAAAATCGGAGGAACCCAAAATGGAAAGAACCATTAACGTAGGTGGAATGATGTGCCAGCATTGCGAAAAACGCGTAAAAGGCGCATTAGAAAAGCTCCCGGAAGTTGCGGAAGCTTTTGCAGATCACGAAAAAAATATCGTCGTATTAAAACTGAACAGTGAAGTATCTGACGAAGTATTAAAGGGCGTTATCGAGGGAGAAGGCTACGATTTCCTGTAACCTATAAATTCTCCTCACCCAGTATTCCTACCTTTTTAGCTGCACTTTTGATTTTGGCAAATTCCAGCAGTTCTTTCAGCTCGTCTACCTCATAGGTGTAATCGGTATTGCAGAAATGACAGTTGACGGTAATGGATTGGCCATCATCAATCATAGCCTGGAGTTCTTCTTTGCCTAAAGCAACCAGACCTCTGGCAATATGTTCTTTGGAACAGCCGCAGTTAAACTGAGTAGGAATTTTTTCTAATATTTCCAGATCCAAATCTCCTAAAACCAGCTGTAGGATTTCTTCCGGACCCATTCCATCTTCCATCATTTCCGTAACGGATTTGATTCCTGCAAGCTTGTTTTCCAGAACATCTATAATCTCATCTGAAGCACCCGGCATCAGCTGGACAATGAATCCGCCGGCCTGGGCAACGGTGTTTTCCGTACTCATAAGAACGCCTAAAGCAACAGCACTTGGAGTCTGTTCCGATTTTGCAAAATAGAAGGTAAGGTCTTCTGCCACTTCGCTGGTGCCTAACGGAGTCTGGCTGACATAAGGCTCTTTCATTCCCAGATCTTTAATTACGGTTAACTCTCCGTAGCCGATGGCAGCGCCAACATCTAATTTTCCTGCATAGTTTAAAGGAATGAGAACCATTGGATTATTCACATAGCCTTTTACATTTCCCTTGGAGTCTGCAGTAACGGTAACTCCGCCGATTGGACCATCGCCTTTCATCATCAGCGTCAGAATGTTTTTCTCGCCTTTCATCATAATTCCCATCATGGCACCGCCGCTTAAAAGGCGTCCTAAGGCAGCCGTAGCAACGGGGCTGGTGTTATGACGGACTCTGGCATATTCAACTAATTCTGTAGATTTAATGGCAAACGCACGGATCTGTCCGTTTGCAGCAGTAGCTCTTAAAATGTAATCCATAATTCCTCCCAATAAGTTCGGTTGTTTTCGTCAAGGAATGATTATACCTTCTGTTGATAAAATTATCAAATTGACTTATACTTTTTGCTATGAACCGATCAATTCGCGATACGATAAAATTAATTTCAAAAAAGAATCTGTTATTTCCGGGAATCGTTGTAGTAATAATGGTTCTTATTCTGGTACTGGCGCCATTCCGCCAGGTTTTTGACCCGCCGACAGCGAAATCCATCGAAGAAATCGTTGAGGTTTATAACAGCGGCGATAAATATGTTCATGTATCGATTCCAAATCTGAATTACAGCAATTTCGATTATTATACAAATAAACAGAGCCGGCAGGCGGCTTATTACTATGTTCTAGATGAGGAAAATGGTCCATCCTGCGTCTTTTTCCTGATTCCGTCGGACAACACCAACGGCAAGGCTTCCGTGCTGGATCATTACGATGCGAAAGCAAAATTCATTATCGGAGACGTACGATTTGACACTTTCCTGAACGGCTTTGCCCAGGACATCGGCTGGGACAGCGAGGCTTTAAAGGAAATCAGCTTCGGATTTGCCGTCAGCCAGTTCGATTACCGCCCAGGTCTGACCATGATTCTTGCAGGCCTGATTATGGCAGTGCTTTTTGCTTGCATCATCTACATGATCATCAACGTTCTGTTTATCTTCCTGCCGCATCTGCATCCTTCCTGCCGCCGTCTGAAACGGTTCGGTCTGGATGGAGAAGACTTCTCTGAAATCGACCGGGAACTGGACGATTCCCTGCTGATCAGTGCAGGAAATATTCATGTAACCGAAAACTATATTGTGGATATTGGCAAGCATAATATCTGGATGATTCCACTGTTTAATGTGGTCTGGGCTTATTCCTATGGCACATGGAATCCTCTGGTTAAGAAAAATAAACTGAAATATTCTCTGGTTATTGTAACCAGTCCGAAAGCAAAAATCACAATTGCAGGAAACAAGAAGCATGACGTGGAATGGGTTCTGAATTTCCTGGAAAGCAACTATACCCATATTACCGTAGGTTATTCTGATGAACTGCGGGAGAAAATGGAAGCGTTACTCTGATGAATAAAAATTTAAAACGGGTGCTGGCGATTATCGGCCTGGCAGTTATCGCCGGTTTATACCTTACAACTTTAATATTGGCATTGAGTGGGAACGAAAATACCCATGGCCTTTTCATGGCGAGTATTTTTGCCACCATTATGGTGCCGTTGATTATGTATATTCTTTCCTGGATCTTTAATCTGGTGAAAAAACAGGCAGCAGAAACAAAAAATGGAAATCTGATCGTAGATGAAAAGAATCCGGAAGAGAAAGAGAGTAGATAGTGGACAAACAGGAAATCAAAGAGTTTTTTGATGAACAGGCTTCTCATTGGGACGCCGATTTAATCAAAAACGATGAAATCATAAATACAATTTTGGATAATGCAGGCCTGGTAAAAGAGGGAGCGGAAGAAAAGAGTATTCTGGATGTAGCCTGCGGCACCGGAGTAATGATTGATTACTACAAAGCCCGGGGATATAAGGACATTACGGCCATTGATATTTCTGATAAAATGATTGAAAAGGCGAAGGAGAAGTTCCCAGACGTAACCTTTATCTGTGGTGATGTGGAGAAGGAGAACTTCGAAAGAAAGTACGATTTTACCGTGGTTTACAATGCTTTTCCGCATTTTCCAAGCGGTGTGGATTTAATCGAAAGATTGTCTGGTCTGCTGAAGGACGGAGGCTCTCTTACCGTAGCCCATGGCATGAGTAAAAAACAGATCGACAACCATCACAAAGGTGTGGCAGCAAGAGTTTCCACAGGCCTGATTAGTGCCGGAGTTCTTGCGAAAATATTTAAATACTTTAAACTGGATGTAAATTGCGAAGTGTCCAACGACAATATGTACCAGGTAGCAGGGAGGAAAAACAATGCATGATTTAAGTTCACATACCCACGAACATTTTCACGAGAATATTACCGCTTTCGACAGCCCACAGCAGGCCATCGCTATTATCTCATACATGTTAGAGCATAATAAAAGCCATGCAGAAGAACTTCATGAAATCTGCCATAAGCTGGAAGCTTCCGGAAAGAATGAAGCAGCTTTCCTGATTGACGATGCGGTAAGCAGCTTCCGTGATGGAAACGCTTTACTGGAACTGGCTTTAAAGAACCTGAAAAAAACAGAAGAGGATCAGTAATGGGTCAGCAGAATACACCAGAAGAAATGAAGCCTATCGTGAACCGGCTTTCCCGTGCTATCGGACATTTGGAGCACGTGAAAAGAATGGTGGAAGAGGGAAGAGACTGTTCAGAAATTCTGATCCAGCTTTCCGCAGTAGAAGCTGCCATTAATTCCACCGGTGTGGAACTCTTAAAAGACCACATTGACCGCTGCTTTGACGATGCAGTAAAGAACGGAGACATGGAGGCAATCGAGGGATTAAAAGCTGCAATGGAAAGGTATTGCAAGTAGGAGGAAATTATGTGTCTTTCAACAGTTATGCTGGAAAAAAACGGAACCAGTGAGAAGGTTTGCGAGTACGTTAGTAACGTAAAAACAGAAGGAAATAAGATTACCTTAACTGATGTATTAGGAACGGAAACAGAGGTCTTTGGAACCATAAAATCTATGGACTTTATTAAGAATCTTATTGTCGTAGAAGCTTGAAGCTTTTTCTTTGAAAATTCTTCTGATTTTTGGAAAAACTGTATAATTGTTCTAAAATAAAAACTTCCCGAAAGGGGAGTTTTTCTTGATTATAAGCACTTTTTTCAGTACAATTTTTATAAACAATAGGGTTATTGTGCGAATTTATAACTTTTATTTGTTTTTATTAATTCATGGAGAGGTAAAAAATGGCTATTACAGTTGCATTCGCCGGAAAAGGCGGAACTGGAAAAACGACAATTACAGGCATGATGATCGACTGGATGTGCAAGAGCGGCAAAGGCCCGGTCCTGGCAGTAGATGCGGACGCGAACTCCAACCTGAATGAAGTATTAGGCGTAGAAGTTGAAACGACTCTGGGAGAAATCCGTGAGATTATTGCAGCTTCTGATATGGATGACAATACGCCGATTCCTCCAAGCATGAGCAAGAAGGAATATTTGGACTATAAATTTAATTCCGCGTTAGTAGAGGAAGATGATTTCGACCTGATCGTAATGGGACGTACCCAGGGAAAAGGCTGCTATTGCTTCGTAAACGATCTGCTGACCGCTCAGCTTCGCAAGCTGGAAGGAAACTACAAGTACATGGTCGTAGATAATGAAGCTGGTATGGAACATATTTCCAGAGGCATTCTTCCTTCCGTAAACCTGATTGTTTTAGTTTCTGATTGCTCCAGAAGAGGAATCCAGGCAGTTGGAAGAATTTCTGAGCTTTGCCAGGAAATGAAACTGGGACAGGATCGAATTGTTCTGATCGTTAACCGTGCTCCGAACGGAGAACTGAACGATGGAATCAAAGAAGAAATCGCAAAATATAATCTGGACCTGGTTGGCGTTGTTCCTCAAGATGAAGGCGTATATGAATACGACTGCGACGGAAAAGCTACTTGCACGTTACCGGACGACAATCCGGCAAGAGCTG
Organism: Lachnospiraceae bacterium; assembly: GCA_045640945.1. Classification (GTDB taxonomy): domain Bacteria; phylum Bacillota; class Clostridia; order Lachnospirales; family Lachnospiraceae; genus RGIG5612. Next base: position 6,182 of record JAZUGA010000115.1, read on the forward strand.
CAGTAAACGAAATTGCAAAGAAACTGTTTTCTTAATTTGTCATTAAACCGTATGGTTTTAAAACATTTATAAATTTACCAAACTTAAGGAGGATACTTAAATGGCTTTTAAAAGAAACCCACAGACATTTAATGCTTCTATCAACGAAGTAA
>JAZUGA010000116.1:0-4115 GCA_045640945.1 Lachnospiraceae bacterium
AACCAGGCATCACTGAATTCTGCGATTCCGAATATATTTAATATAAGCGTTACGATATTTGTGGACTTTGCATGGAAATCATTCTGTGCTTCTGAAGCTGCCCAATCCTTTGCCATTCTTGGATTAATCAGCATCATCTGAGCCATGAACTCATCGTAAGAAACTCCTTCTGTTGGATCGATTGTGGTACCAGCCCTGTAAAATCCCATATCACTCGGAGCTACATAAGGCACAGGGTCTGCAGGGTTTGCCAGGCACCAGATATTAGACTGAACGGAAGGGTTGTATTTTGAATCATCTGTTAAGCCCTGAGGAACCTCAAAGCAATATACATAAACGTCATCCGTAGTAACACCTAAGCGGTTCAGATTGTCCCTCATTTCGGTGTAGGTCATCGTCTTTGCTTCAGGTCCTTCATTGTTCAGAACACAGTTAACAAAGCAACCAGTTAAATTAGCTGTTGCAGAAGCACGGCTGTATCCGACGATCCAGATTTTCGGAGCAACGTAATCGCTGCCGGAATATCTACCAGTGCATTCTCTTAAATATTTATTCAGCCATGTTGTGGCAATATCTCTTGCATCTGAAAAACCAGTATGTTCTTTGGTAGCTCCAACAGTTACATTGCCAGCCCATTCCGACTCATAGTTTCCGCCTCTTAACGCCATGGCAATAATAGGCTGAATCTTTCCATCCGTACGTACGACTTCCTTAGATCCGATAATTACTCCCATAGAATCTGACTGCGGCTTCTCTGCATAATAACCATTGGCAGAAATATTGGAAAAGCCCATCTTTTCCATCATATCCCTGGCACAACGCTCGCCGTCTGTATAACCAACGCTCGGGTTATTAAACGCGGACATCGCCAGACAAAGAGAAGTCGTCGCAAAGGAATCATCATATTCCGAAGCAGGCATATTGAAATACGCATCATCGTAGAAAAACGTATTTTTACCTACATAATACTCAAATAAACTGCTGATCTTATTCGACGGAATCTCGCCATCTGCAGCAAACGTTGTAAGTGGCGTAAGCAGGAAAGACGATACCGTCATTACCATCGTCATAAGAATTACTATGGATTTTTTCAGTAACTTTTTCATATAATTTCCTCTTTTATTTAAGGATTCTATTTTCTTCAAGATTATTCATAATAAGTATTTTATTATAGCATAGGTGTTTTCTGTATGCAAAAAACAGCTTCCTTTACGGAAGCTGTTTTACAAGCAATACGCGTTAATCTTTAGTCTTCTTTCTCTGTCAGATCGGTTGCTTCACCAGTTGCAGTTGGCTTATAAGCATAAGTTGAATTTAAAGAAATTGAGAAATGAAGAACTGGTCTATCCAGACTGATGATGGAAAGTGGAAGATGCTTCATTCCGCCAGGAATAAAGATGATAGAGCTCTTTGTCAGTCTATGCATTTCTCCGTTAATTCCGATTTCGATTTCAGCGCCCAGATCGTATGGATCTTCTGGATTGGAGCCGATAAATCCAATCATTTCATCGGTGTCATGGCTATGCTCGTCATGTTTTAATAATGGACGGCACTCGGATGCAGAGTGATACCAAGCCATATTCATCTGGAAAGCACCAGGAACTACGTTTCCGTCCATCCAAAGCAGTCTGTTTGCGTATGTTTTATAAAATTCCTTAAAGCCTTCGCTCATTTTCGGCGCCTGAAGAGTCTGTACAATATATTGGCCATATTCGCCTTCATTATTCATTACATAATTTTCACCCATTACATAATCCTCCTTGAAAATATAGTTTAGAATAACACAATATTTATTTATTTTCACCTATCCAGGTAATATTTCCACATATTTCAATCAATATGATATCTCGGCTTTCCAACACTGGTTTGGCCATATTCGATGGCCTCCTCTGGGCAATGACAGATACATGCCATACAATGGGTACAGTCCTTTCCCCATACCGGTTTTCCATCTTGGATATGGATATTATTTAACGGACATAATCTTACGCATAACCCACAGCCTTTACATGCTTCACCTACACGGAAGTCTTTTGCCTTCACGCTGAAGCAGTAGAAGAACGGATTTATGATTGCGCTTAGGAACCAGTCAGAGAAAAAGTTCTTTTCCGGAACAGGGAACGCCGCTCCCTCCGAAATCATCCTTCCTACCTCATCAATGACTGGATTGGCGGCATCGATAATGACCTGTGCCTGTTCCGGATTTGGAGCATTAAACATCGCAATATAATTTTCCGGCATGATAATTTTCGCCGTGCCCATATACTGCAAGCCTTTTTGTCTGCACAATTTCTGATTATAATGAGCCGCATTTCCAATTCCGTCTCCACAGTCCATTACAAACCAGGCTTTGGCGCCCATCTTCAGTTCCGTTTCCTGAATCCATTTTGAAACCAGTTTTGGAATTCGCCATGCATAGGTAGGCACAACAAAAATATATCGGTCTTCGTCGACTTTATTTTTCATGTTATTTTTTATCCGGTAGTTCAGATTTATTAAATCTTCATCCAGAATATCGTCTAACCGATCCGCTATATATTTACTGTTTCCTGTACCCGAAAAATAAATGATCATATTAATCCATAAATTCAATTACAACATTCTGCTCCAATGCAAGGCCAGCTTCTGCTTCAATTGCCTTTACAATTGCATTCAAAACCGGGCAGCTTCCATGAACAGGGAATCCATTTTCGTTAATGCTTTCAACCAATGGTCCGTTTCCTGGTTTTGCAAAGCAGATTTCAAATGGATCAAATTCTTCGCCAACGGAAGCCATCAGATCATTGATGGATTTGCAGTCAGTTTCAACTTTAACGTTTACGCCGCCGTCCTCATTTTCTTCTGCCGTAATTACTGCTTCTAATTTACATGGGCCTGGAATAACTTTTACTTTTGTCATAATTGAACTCCTTTTTCTTCCATATCCGCTCTCCTATTGGAGCGCCGGATTTTTATGTTATATTATCATTTTTCAAAAGAAAATGTAAATTTCTGATTATAAGATGGACATGGATAAATATCCAAGGTCTTATCGGAATTGCAATACAAGGCATGGTACTGGGTTAAGGAAGTAAGTTCCTCCGGATGGAAGTCCTGGGTCGTATCTTCTAAAAGCTGCCGCATGTCTTCTTTCTCCATCACTGCGATGCTCTCTTCCCCACGGTGTTCCTCCAATCCCTCTGCAATTGTGAGGAAGCGATCATACCCATGGCCATAGCCGAAATGATAGTCCGAACCATTCGTTTTCTCTATCTGCTCTTTTAAAATTCCATTTCGGTAACTAGCATCTGCGTCATCAAATCCCACATAAAAGTTCGTGGCAGCATCCGTATAAGTTACCTGCAGTTCATTATAGCGCCATTCTAAAACTACACTTTTTCCATCAGCATCGGATACAAATAAATGATAGTCTCTTCCTAAAATATTGGAAATATTGTACTCTTCTGCTTTATTCACTGCCTCGTCCACGCTTGCGCATTCATCCAGTAAAATCCGCAACAGTTCTTCATACAGGATTTTCTTTTTTCCTTTTACATTTTGCGAGACTGCCCTTTCTCCTTCTTTTACATCCAAAGCAAGAATGGAAACAGCAAGTCCTTTTTCATTGATTCCATCCATACACAAGTACGGTAGAAAAGCCAAAGGCAGTTTGGTCACTTTATCGTCCGACAGGGCTCCTTTGTAATAAGGCAGTCCCAAATAGGTAATCCAGGAAGCATCTGCCACATTGATGGAGCGATATTTTCCTTTTGGATTTAGTCGCAAAACTACATTGAGTCCAGAAGGATTTCCTTCCGAATCCGCATGGGACAAGTCGTAATTTCTTCCGGTGAAAACCCTTCCATCCTTTTCTTTTGCAAGAAAAGCAGAACATCCGGAATTTTGAATCAACCGGCAAGGAGCAGAAATCAAAGGATTATCATAATCTCCTTCATATTCTGCATAATACAAATAACCTTCTTCGTCCAGCTGTTGGAGGTTTTTTATTCTTCCGTTCAACATCAGCAGGACGGTTCCTGCAAACAAAAGCAGGGCTGCAAGAATGCAGCCCAAAATAATTGCGATTATTTTTATTGCTTTATGTTTTTTTCTTTTCACAATCAGTCTACTAAATC
>JAZUGA010000117.1:0-20501 GCA_045640945.1 Lachnospiraceae bacterium
TGGTATGGCATTGGCCTCCATTCTGGATTGCAACTATGTTAAGAATTGACCAGGTATTTAAATGCATATGGTGTCTGTGGAGACTGAAATCCGGCAAGTGGATTAAAGTTATTAAACCTGCAGAAAATGATGTTTAATTAATTATTTCAAGGTTTGCAAATAATGAATAAAACGAAACCGGTCCTTGCTGTTATTGGAGCAGGAATCTTTTGGGGTGTAATAAGCATATTTGTTAAAAAGCTTTCTGCATACGGCATTGAGTCCCTGCAGATTTCTTTAATACGTATGTTTATTGGAGTAATTATGTTTGCCGTTTTTGTACTGATCAAAGACCGGTCTTTATTCCAAATTCATCTGAAAGATATCTGGATTTTCTTCTGTACGGGTATCGTCAGCATTGTTCTATTCAATACCTTTTACTTTTATACCATGATTCACAGCCAGGCTTCTGTAGCAGTTGTACTGTTATACACCTCACCAGTCTTTGTCATGATTATTTCTGCTATTGTTTTTAAGGAAAAAATCACGTTGCAGAAAATTATTGCTTTAATTCTGACCTTAGCTGGCTGTGTTTTGGTAGCTGGAATTCTTGGAAGTTCCTATCGGATTACTTTTTCGGTCTTGCTAACGGGTGTTGCATCTGGTCTGTTTTACGCTTTATATTCCATATTCGGAAATATTGGATTAAAGAAATATAATACTTTAACAGTTACTGTCTGGACTTTTATTTTTGGTTTTATTGGTTCCATTCCTTTTGGACAGGCAGGAAAGACTTTGTCCGTGTTTGTTCAGCATCCATCTTTGATTTTTTATGGTGTCGGAATCGGTATTGTTTCCACTGTTATTCCGTATTTCCTTTATACCTGGGGGCTGAATCATATGGAAACCTCAAAAGCCGCTATTTTAGTTGCGGTAGAACCGTTGGTAGGATGTCTTTTAGGTATGCTGGTATTTCATGAGCCAAGCAACCTGTCAAAAATCATCGGTATTGCTTTGATTTTGGTTTCCATTATTTTATTAAACATACAACTGCCGAAAAAAGATTGAATTCAAATTTAATTGGTAGTAAAATTTATACAAGCTGGGGGCGCCGAAAGGCTGAGATCTGACAAAGAGGACCCTTATTACTTGATACGGTTAGTACCGTCGTAAGGAAGCATATATTTCTTCAAGTAATCTCCGGCTAAGGAGGTTTTTTTATGAAAAAAATATCAGTTAAAACTCTAGTATTTTCTGCAGTGGCTATTGCTCTTGCCACGGTTACATCTTTTATTAAAATTATCGATCTGCCATCGGGTGGAGCAGTTACTTTATTCAGTATGCTATTTATTGCCTTGATCGGATATTGGTTCGGCCCATACGTAGGACTTGTTTCCGCTGTTGTATATGGAATCCTGCAATTTGTCATTAATCCATATTTCCTGACTTTTGTACAGGTATTATGCGATTATGTTTTTGCCTTCGGAAGTCTGGGACTGGCTGGCTTCTTCTATAAAAAGAAATATGGATTGCAGATTGGGTATATCGTCGGTGTCTTCGGCAGATTCGTATTTTCTGTTATTTCCGGCATTGTATTTTTTGCAGATTATGCTGCCGGAACTGGTCATGGACCGTTTATTTATTCGGTTCTTTATAATGGCGCGTATTTAGGTTTGGAGGCCATAATCACATTGATTATTATTTCTATACCTCCAGTAACAAAAGCCCTGAATTATGTAAAAAAGATGGCTTTAACTTAAGATTAAGTCGATATAAATGTCCATGTGTGATATAATAAATTCATGGCAGATTTGACGAAAGATTTAATTAAAGCAACGGAAAATAATGAGCCTGTTCGTCTCAATAAATATTTGAGCGATGCAGGCTTTTGTTCAAGGCGGGAAGCGGACCGTCTTATTGAAGCTGGTAAGGTTTTCGTCGATGGAAAACCGGCGCTTATGGGACAAAAAGTATCCATGGAGCAGTCCATAACCGTTGACGGAAAAGAAATTAAAACCAATAATCGTCTGATCTTATTAGCTTATAACAAACCTTTGGGTGTGGAATGTACCACTGCAAAAGATAATCCAGACAATATTATAGATAAAATTGGTTATCCAGAGCGAATATATCCAATCGGTCGTTTAGATAAAAATTCTACTGGCTTGATTTTACTGACCAACGGAGGAGAACTGGTAAATCAGATTCTGAAAGGCTCCAATTATCATGAAAAAGAATATATCGTAAAGGTAAATCATCCAATTACGAAAGAATTTATTCATCAGCTGCAGCAAGGCGTGGAAATTGAACTGGAAGACGGCAAAAAAAGAGCAAAAACCAGGGAATGCAAGGCAGATAGATTGGATGAGTATACTTTTTCCATCGTTCTCACTCAGGGCTTAAATCGGCAAATTCGAAGGATGTGCAAGGCTTTAGGCTATGAAGTTATCGCTTTAAACCGTGTGCGCATTCTGAATATAAAATTAGGAGAACTTCCTCTCGGAAAATACAGAAACCTTACGGAGGAAGAATTGGAAAGCTTATTGAAACTATTATCTTAATCAGACTATGAAACAGGAAAGAATTAAAGAATTAATTGAAAAACTGAATGAGGCATCCAAAGCTTACTACAAAGAGGACATCGAGATTATGTCCAACTTTGAGTATGACGCTTTGTACGATGAACTGGTCGCTTTAGAAGCTGAAACCGGCATTATTTATTCCAATTCACCGACCCAGAATGTTGGCTACGAAAGCAGTACCGAACTGGTAAAAGAACGCCATGAAAATCCAGCTCTTTCCTTAGATAAAACCAAAGAACCGGAAGCATTGGCTGCGTTTATCGGTGATCAGAAAGGTCTTCTTTCCTGGAAATTAGATGGCTTAACCATTGTTTTAACTTATGAAGACGGAAAACTCCTGAAGGCCGTTACCAGAGGAAACGGTGAAATTGGTGAGGTAGTTACAGCCAATGCGAAAACTTTTGTAAACCTTCCTTTGACCATTCCATATACCGGAAGACTTGTAATTCGTGGAGAAGCGGTTATTAAATACGATGATTTTGAACAAATCAATGCAGAAATTTCAGACATCGACGCGAAATACAAGAATCCGAGAAATTTATGTTCTGGTTCTGTCCGTCAGTTAGACCCGAAAATCACTGCTTCCAGAAGAGTTAATCTTTTCGTTTTTTCTTTAGAAAGTGCAGATTATGACTTTAATAATTCCAATGAGCAGAAGTATATCTGGCTGAAAACCCAGGGCTTCGATGTTGTGCCTTATAAGATTGTAGATAAGAACAATATGGTTTCTGCTGTTCAGGAATATGCGAAGGAAATTGAAACTTTTGAAGTACCTTCCGACGGTTTGGTTCTATTGATGGACGATATTGAATATGGTAAGAGTCTTGGAAGAACGGCTAAATTCCCGAGAAATGCGATTGCTTTTAAGTGGAAAGACGAATTGGCAGAAACAACTTTAATCGACGTGGAATGGTCTCCTTCCAGAACCGGCCTGATAAATCCAGTAGCTATTTTTGAGCCGGTTGAATTAGAAGGAACCACTGTCAGCCGCGCCAGCTTGCATAACATCAGTATTATTGAAGGCTTAAAGTTAGGAATCGGCGATACCATTACAGTTTATAAAGCGAATATGATTATTCCTCAGGTAGCAGAAAATCTGACTGGAAGAAATGATCTCATTCCTCCATGTACTTGTCCGGCTTGTGGTGGTCCTACAGCGATTAAAAACGAGAATGATGTAAAGACCTTATATTGCATTAATGAGGAATGTCCAGCCAAAAAGATTAAGTCTTTTGCGGATTTTGTCAGCAGAAATGCTATGAACATTGATGGTATTTCAGAAGAGACTTTAGAGAAATTTATCGGACATGGATTTATTACGGAATTTTCCGATATATTCAAATTAGAGTTACATAAAGAGAGCATTGTTAACATGAGCGGATTCGGGGAGAAATCTTTCGAAAATATTATTAATTCCGTTAATGCTTCCCGTAAAACTACTGCTCAGAGGTTATTAAACGGCTTAGGTATATTAGGTATCGGACCTGCCAATGCAAAAGTCATCTGTGATTACTATAAAGATGATTTCACAGCAATTATGAATGCAGAAGCAGAAGAATTAACAACCATAGAAGGAATCGGAGCGGTCCTTGCAAAATCTATCGTCGATTATTTTGCAGATGAGAAAAACCGTCTGGAAACCTTGGAACTACTAAAGGAAGTAGAGTTGGAAATTAAGGAAGTCGGAAGTAATGCGGAAAAATTGAAAGGTCTGACTTTTGTTGTAACCGGAAGCTTAAATCATTATGAAAACAGAGAACAGCTGAAAGCAGAAATTGAAGCTATGGGCGGAAAAGTTGCCGGAAGTGTATCTTCCAAGACCAGTTATCTGATCAATAATGATGCTTTATCCAATTCTTCCAAGAATAAAACCGCAAAATCTCTTGGTATTCCGATTATTACGGAAGAAGAATACATTTCGATGTTTAAAAATGATTAATAAAGTCATATAATCATCGTTAAAGAATTTAATGAGAGGTGTAAGTAGATGCCAATTAAAGTACAAAAAGATTTACCGGCAAAAGCCGTAATTGAAAAAGAGAACATATTCATTATGGATGAAACAAGAGCTATTTCCCAGGATATCCGTCCTTTGGAGATTGCCCTGGTGAATCTTATGCCTTTAAAAGAAGATACGGAAATCCAGCTGATTCGTGCGTTATCCAATACACCGCTGCAGGTGAACCTAACGTTTATTGCTCCATCTCATCATAAATCGAAAAATACACCGGTTTCCCATTTAAACCAGTTTTATAAAAAGTTTGAGGAAATCCGAAATCAAAAATTCGATGGTCTGATTATAACTGGTGCTCCTGTAGAATTACTGGAATTTGAAGATGTAGACTTTTGGGATGAGATTGTTGACATTATGGATTGGTCCGAACACAACGTAACGTCCACGATTTTCCTTTGCTGGGCTGCTCAGGCTGCTTTCTATCATTTCTATGGTCTTAAGAAATACACCATGAATAAGAAAATTTCCGGTGTTTTCCAACACACTGTTCATGACCGTAAAATCCCTTTAGTAAGAGGTTTTGATGATGTATTCTGGGCTCCGCATTCCAGAAATACGGAAATCCGTCAGAAAGATATTGCGAAGGCTGAGGGAATAACGATCCTGGCGGACTCTAAAGAAGTCGGCGTTTTCCTTGCTATGGCAGAAGACGGAAAGAAAGTATTTGTCATGGGCCATCCAGAATATGACAGAAATACTCTGGATTTCGAATATAAGAGAGATACAAAGAAGGGATTAAATCCGGAAATTCCAAAGAATTATTATCCGGATAATGACCCAAGCAAAAAACCTCAGCTTACCTGGAGAGGTCATGCCAATACTTTATATACCAACTGGCTGAATTATTATGTATATCAGGTAACTCCATACGAAATCGAGCAGATTAGTAAATGAAATCTCCTGTAGTAAGCAGAATTTTTATAATTGTATCTATGATTATTTTCGGAAGTATCGGTGTATTTATCAAATTCATCGATTTTCCGAGCAGTTTCATATCCATGTGCAGAGGCCTTTTGGCCTTTGTATTTATGGTATTGTTTGTAATTTTCGGCAAAAAAGGCTTTAATTTTAAGGCTGTAAAGAAACATCTGTTATTGATAATTCTTTCTGGTGCTGCCATCGGTTTTAACTGGGTCCTTTTATTTGAATCCTATAAATACACAACCGTGGCTGTATCCACTTTGTTCTATTATTTTGCACCGGTTCTGGTTATTTTCTTTTCACCTATCTTTTTTAAAGAAAAAATCACTCTGCAGAAGATTATATGTGTAATCATTATTTTAACTGGATCCGTATTTGTTTCCGGAATTATGGAAGCTGGCTCAGACAATCATGTTTCATTTGCAGGAATTGCTCTTGCTTTAGGAGCCGCTGTTCTGTACGCTTTTGTTATCATTTCCAACAAGAAGATATCTTCCGTTCCAGCGATTGACCGGACCATGGTTCAGATGCTGATGGCCGGATTAGTAATGGTGCCATATTGCTTCCTGACAGAAAAGGTCAGCTCCTTTACTTTTGATAGTAAATCCATTATTTTCCTTCTGATTGTCTGTGTAGTTCATACCGGCGTCGCATATATGCTTTATTTTGCTTCTTTGGACGGTCTTCCAGCACAGACTTGTGGAATTTTAAGTTATATTGACCCAGCGGTAGCTGTTATTTTTTCCATGACGATTCTTCAGGAAGGCATATCCATATTTGGAATTATCGGAGCAATTCTGATTATCGGTGGAGCAGTTCTTTCGGAAATTTCTTTCAAAAAGTCTAAATCTTGAATTTTTAATCTTATTTTTAAGTCATTACGAAGTTTACAGGAATATTTAATTGTATATTCATGTAAACTTTTTTGTTTATTCATAACTTTATTGTATGATGATTTCTGTCTATATCAGACATTCCCATTTTTAATGTTAATTTCTTTCATTTCTATTTGATTTATCGGATGAATGATTCAATTCAACCTACACTTTTAACGAACAAGGAGTTTCTATGATTATTGATTTAAAGGAAAAAGGAGAATTGGTACTTTTTGCAAAAGACCCTTCTAAACCAGATGAGCATATTTTTGTCTATAAGCTTATCAATCTGAATGGTAATCTTTGCGATGATAGTAGTTCGGACATTTATGTAGCTGTACCCAATGGCCATGAAGTTTCCATCATTGACTTACCAAAAGGCAGTTATTTTATGGAAAAGATGAACAAAGAATAGGCAATCATAGACGTTATGCTTTATTGACATCCAGGGTAAAAGAGTTTAAAATCTAACTAATTGTATCTTGTACAATGAAAATTAAATAAGGAGGTGCTCCTCGTATGCAACCAGTATGGCTTTTTATAGTCGTTGCTGTAGTTTGCTTTGCGATTGGTGCTGTCATTTTCTGGTTTGTATCTAAGAATGATTCAAAAAAGAAATACGATAATAAAATCGGTAGTGCAGAAGAAAAAGCAAGAACCATCATTGATGATGCTTTAAAGAACGCCGAAAGCAAAAAGAGAGAAGCGCTGTTAGAGGTAAAGGAAGAATCCATTCGTGTTAAGAATGATTTGGAAAAAGAAACCCGTGAGCGCAGAAACGAATTACAGAAATACGAGCGAAGAGTTCTTCAAAAAGAGGAGTCTGTAGATAAAAAGAGCGAACAGATTGAGAAACTTCAGAATTCTTTAAATCAGAAAATCGCAGATTTAGACAGACAGAAAGAAGAACTGAAACAAGTTAATGCCCAGCGTACTATGGAACTGGAAAGAATCTCTGGTCTCACCTCCGAGCAGGCAAAGGAAATCTTACTGAAGAGTCTTGAGGAAGAAGTTCAACTTGACGCTGCAAAGCTGATCAAAGAAGCAGATGCACGTGCAAAAGAAGAATCGGAAGAAAAAGCGAAAGAATATATCGTTTCCGCTATTCAGAGAAGCGCTGTAGATTATGTTTCAGAGTCAACAATTTCAGTTGTGCAGCTGCCAAATGATGAAATGAAGGGCCGTATTATTGGTCGTGAAGGCAGAAATATCAGAGCCTTGGAGACGATCACCGGTGTTGATTTAATTATTGATGATACTCCAGAAGCCGTTATTTTATCTGGATTTGATCCGGTAAGAAGAGAAGTAGCAAGAATTGCTCTTGAAAAACTTATTGTTGATGGACGAATCCATCCTGCAAGAATAGAAGAAACTGTAACAAAAGCACAAAAAGAAGTTGATAAACTGATTAAAGAAGATGGTGAAGCTGCCGTACTTGAAGTGGGCGTACATGGTATCCATCCAGAACTGGTTAAGCTTCTTGGTAAAATGCGTTACAGAACCAGCTATGGTCAGAATGCTCTGAAGCATTCCATCGAAGTAGCTACTATTTCAGGCTTATTAGCAAGCGAAATCGGCATTGATGTTCGTCTTGCGAAACGTGCAGGACTTCTGCATGATATCGGAAAAGCAATTGACCACGAGATCGAAGGATCTCACATTCAGATCGGTGTTGATTTATGTAAGAAATACAAAGAATCAGCAGTTATTGTTAATGCAGTTGCTTCCCATCATGGCGATGTTGAACCAGAATCCCTTATTGCTTGTATTGTTCAGGCTGCAGATGCTATCAGCGCTGCTAGACCTGGTGCAAGAAGAGAAACATTAGATACATATACAAATAGATTGAAACAGCTTGAAACTATTTGTAATGAGCAAAAAGGTGTCGACAAATCCTTTGCAATTCAGGCCGGTAGAGAGGTCAGAGTCATGGGTGTTCCAGAAAAAGTTGACGATGCCCAGATGGTTATCATGGGCCGCGATATCGTGAAACGTATAGAAGATGAACTTGAATATCCGGGACAAATCAAAGTTAATATTATTCGTGAATCCAGAGTAACGAATTACGCTAAGTAAAGAAACATTAACAAAGAGAAAAGGACGTAAATTTTTTGAATAAAAGGTTTACGTCCTTACTTTTTGTGTTATAATGCAATTTAATTATTTTTTAACGAATTAAAGCGTTAAAATCTTATGAAGCGAGGTAGATTATGTCATTAGAATTATCGAAAAAAGCATTGGCTGTTAAACCATCATCCACACTTGAAATTACAGCAAAAGCAAAAGAAATGAAGAATCTGGGCAAAGATGTTATCGGTTTTGGAGCAGGTGAACCGGACTTTGATACTCCGGATCATATCTGTACTGCTGCCAAAAGAGCTATTGATGACGGGTTCACAAAATATACAACAGCTTCTGGTATAACAGAATTAAAAGAAGCCATTGCGAAAAAGTTCCATAATTTTAATCACATCGATTATACACCGGACCAGATTGTAATCAGCAATGGTGGCAAACATGCCTTAACCAATATTTTCACTGCAATCATTAACGAAGGCGATGAAGTTATTATTCCGGCTCCTTACTGGCTGAGCTATCCAGAAATCGTAAAAATAGCTGGAGGTACTCCTGTAATCGTTCGTACAAAAAAATGTAATTCTTACAAGATTACAATCGAAGAACTGGAAGCAGCTTATTCTGAAAAGACCAAAGCATTCATTTTAAACTCTCCATGCAACCCTACAGGAATGCTTTATGATAGAGAAGAACTTCAGCAGATTGCAGATTTTGCAGTTGCTCATGATTTTTATGTAATATCCGACGAAATTTATGAGAACCTTTGCTATGGAAAAGAAGAACCAGTCAGCATTGCTTCTTTAAACGAGGAAATTTATAAGAGAACAATTACCGTTAATGGTCTTGCAAAGAGCTATGCCATGACTGGCTGGCGTATCGGATATGCTGGAGCTCCTTTAGAAATTGCGAAAATCATGGGAAGTGTACAGTCTCATCAGACTTCCAACCCGAACTCCATTGCACAGATGGCAGCTTTGGCAGCGATTTCCGGCGACCAGACTTGTGTTCGTGTTATGAATGCAGCTTTTGATGAGAGAAGAAAATACTTATACGAAAGAGTGTGCGATATTGACGGACTTTCCTGTATTGAGCCAAAGGGTGCTTTCTATGTATTCGTAGATGCAAATGAAATTATTGGTAAGAAATATAACGGACAGGAAATCACAAGCGCTGCCGATGTAGCCAAATTCCTGATTGAAGACTATTATGTAGCGATTATTCCTTGCGATGATTTCGGCTTCCCAGATCACTTCCGTCTTTCTTATGCAATTTCCGTTAATGAAATTGATAAGGGCATGGATAGAATCAAAGAGTTCTGTCAGTCTTTAACAGAATAAAAAAATACCCCGAAGGGTACAAAAAATGCAGGTAGTGGGACTTGAACCCACACGAAGTCACCCTCGCCAGATTTTGAGACTGGTGCGTCTGCCATTCCGCCATACCTGCGCGCTAGAACATTATCGTAGATTTTACTGAAAAAGTAAAGTGCATTTTTGATTTTGGAGGATAAAAATGAGATATTGCAGTAATTGTGGAGCATTAAATGACACAGATGCGAATTTCTGCTCCGGATGTGGAAAAGCATTAAAACCAATAACAAACAACGTAGATATTAATAACAATCAGGACAAGGTGTATACCACAAAAACAGAGGATAATATGTATCAGCCGGTTTACAGTTATACACAGGGTACACCTGAGGCAGCAAATCCTGCACCGATTGCTCAAACGGCAGCACCGGCCGCTCAGGCAGCTGCGCCAACTCCTGTAAAAGGAAAAGTATTCGGTATTTTAAGTTTTATATTTGGTATCGTATCAACTGCATTGGCAATTATCAGTATCGTTCCTATTTTCGGACAAATTGTTGGATTCATGTATCTGGCAATGGCAATCGTGGGTCTGATATTCTCTGGAAAATCGGATTTCCGTCTTGCGAAACCGGGCAAAATCTTATGTATCGTAGGAATCGTCTTAACAGCAATCTGTCTGTGTATCGGCTTCATCGCTCTTGGAGAAGGATCCTATTTGATCTACGATCCATATTATTATTTCTAAGAATTATTTAATGAATAAAAAAGAATGCCAATGAATCAAGGTTCATTGGCATTTTTTAATGTATGGTAAAAATCAGTTTCTAAGATCAATCGGGAAAAAATCATTTTATTTTGTACTACTTGCTGGACTTCAGAGATATAAGCATCATCGTAAGAAGCTCCAGCTTTCGGAGTAAACGTATCCGTACTGGAATTATAGAAGCCTTTTTCTGTCAGCCAGGAATAATCCGGCCATATTACCAGCGGACGCGCATTGGAGAATACGTCACGGCCTGCAAAGAGACGGGAATCATATTCAAATCCGAACAAATTTAAGAGAGTAGGAAGGATATCCACACTGTAAACCGGTTCCGATACCACAATCGGTTCCATTTTTTTCAAAGAATTGCTCCAGATAATGAGACAGTTATGATCTCTTTGAGCATAGTTTTCCGGATCAAAGCCATAGAGCTCCGGCAAATAGTCTTTATCTGCTGCCCATGCATCACTCTTTGTTATTCCATATGGATAATGATCCGGGCTTAAAATAAGGACTGTATCATCCGCTTTTCCCGCTTTTTCCAATTCTTCCATAAGTTTGCTCAGACCTTCATCAAAGTCGATTTCAGAGCAGAAATAGGTCTTAATAATATCGGAATATTCCAGGTTTTCTACTCGATCCCAATATTTATCTACCATAACGCTGGAGTCTGTCATATATGGAAAATGTCCGCTTAAAGTCATGTAATATATGCAGAAAGCGTCTTCCTTCATGTACTGTGGAATGGAGTAGTTAAACATCTCTAAATCGCTTCTTGGCCAAGCATCGGTAAGAGTCGATTCCATCCCATTTCCTTCTGCAATGAATTTTGAATAGCCAAAATGTGGATGAGTAACCGAACGGTTATAATATTCTACAGTTCCATTATGATATGCGATGTTTGTATAACCTTTATTCAAGGTCTGATTCCCGATTGTAAAAGGTAAATCTATCTCTGCGGCCTGACGAAAAGAGGACATAGCTTCTGTCGGAACCAGACCTAAAAGGTTGGCAAATTCACCAGTTGCTGTACTGCCATTATAGTAAGGCTGATAGAAATCCTCAAAAAGAATTCCTTCGTTCATAATCTTATAGAGCGTAGGCGTAACATCCGGACGAATCATCTCTTTGGACATGGATTCCACCGTAATAAATATAATATTTTTTCCTTCAAACAGGCCGGTATATTGATTCTTACTGGAAGGCTCTAAGCTATCAATATAATTAGCGATAGCCGTAGTTTTTTTGTCTTTGCTTTCTTCCGCAATTTTCTTATAGTCAAATTTAAGCTGACTATATCCATAAACATTACCATCTTTATTATTTTCGTCCAGATAGCTGACTGGATGATTCAATTTGGAATTAAAAGGATTCGGAATAAGAATATAAGCCAGATCCAGCTTATACGCAGTCTGAACCGAAAAGGTTCTGGCAGTTAAATCGAAATTATACTCACTGGTCAGCTTCATCCGGTAAGATTCATTTCTTGACATTAAACCAATTCCGCCAGCTTCAAAAACGATAAATAGAATCAGGAAAAGGATATTTCTTCCTTTCTTGTTACGTTTGAAACCCAAAACTCTCAAAATAAAGAAAAAGAGAATATAAAGAAGAGCTGGAACTTCAAATAAAAGAATAATCCAGATTCCCTTAGATATAAGAGAAAGAATAGAATTGGAGAATTCTTCAACAACTCCTTCCGCACCTGCAAGAATGGTTTTGATATCCATGAAATTTTTATAACAGGAAAAAATATAATAAGTCATTAAAAACAGAAGAGCAGATGCTTCTGTAAATAGAAATCCAAGAATATTGTTGAAAACTTTGGACTTGGTCAAGGAAAACAGAATATTAAAAACAGCTCCTGCTGCCAGGGAAATCAATACACATGCAAGTGCATTAAGAGGTTCAATTTCACATCCAATCAGAATTCGAACCATGGCCTCATAAAAAATCAGAGACAATGGTATGAATAAATAAGTTATTAGGTTGGTTTTTTCCTTGTTTACAGATGTTTTCATGATTTTTCATTATAGATTCTATCAAATGAAATTGCCATTAAAATTTATGTGAAGTATAATAAACCTATGGAAAATTTAAGAGAAAAATTATTATTAATCGATGGTCACAGTATTGTAAATCGTGCTTTTTATGGGGTTCCGGATCTGACCAATTCCGAGGGCCTTCATACTAACGCCATTTACGGTTTTTTAAATATATTCTTTAGCACATATTCCAAAGTTAAGCCGGATTATGTAATTGTTGCCTTTGACATGAAGGCAAAAACTTTCCGACATAAGGTATATGATGCTTATAAGGGAAACCGAAAGGGAATGCCGGAAGAATTAAATGAGCAGGTCCCTGTGTTAATTGACGTTTTAGAAAGCATGAATATAAAAACCGCCCGGCTGGAAGGTTATGAAGCAGATGATGTTATCGGAACCTATGCCAAAACCGCTGAAAGAAACGGTCTGGACGTTGTTATTTTATCCGGTGACCGGGATTTGCTTCAATTAGTTTCGGATACAACCATGGTAGCTCTTCCTAAGACGAAATCTGGCGGAACAGAAATTGAATTCTACTACGAAGCTGACCTGTTAAGAGAGTACCAGGTAACGCCGAAAGAATTTATCGAACTGAAAGCTCTCATGGGCGATTCTTCCGATAACATTCCTGGAATTCCGGGAATCGGCATTAAAACTGCTACTAATATTATTGTCCAGTATCATTCTTTGGAGAATGCTTTTGAGCATGCAGCTGAAATCAAGCCTAAGAAGGCTCAGGAAAACCTTGTGGAATTTATTGAACAAGGAAGAATGAGTCTGTTTTTAGCAACGATAAATACCCAGGCCCCGGTGGAAATGGACTATGCGGATGCTAAAATCGAGTCCGAAGCCGTTTTCTATAATGATAATTCTTACCAGGCTTATAAAAAGCTGGAACTTAAAAATCTTCTGAACCGGTTTGATAGCAGTAAAAAAGCAGATTCGGTTGATGCAGAGTATTCATATTTGGATACGGAACAGCTTTCCAATCTGCTTCTGGAAACTAAGAATTCCGGAACTGGGGCAGGTCTTTTCTTTGATGAGGACCTGACGTTAATCGGTCTTTCATATTTAAAAGACAATAAGGCAGAAACTTATCTTTTGGAAGGAACGAAGGAAACCGCAGAATTAATTTTGAATTCCGGTTTGGAATTATATGTCTTTGACCTGAAAAAGATGCTTCATGCAGCTAACTGTATAGATTTTATTTCTGAAGATATTTTTGACCTAAATATTATGGCATATCTTCTGAATCCTTTAATTTCCGCATATTCTTATGACAGCATTTCTAAGGACTATTTAGGAAGTATCGTCCCTTCCAAGGAAGACCTTTTCGGAAAGAAAACTTTTAAAGAAGCTTTTGCTGAAGAGGATAAGAAAGCGAATTGCGAAAAAATGGCTGCCATTGCCAGCAAAAACGCACTTCTTGCTTATCCAGTAATAAAAGAAAAGCTGATAAAAGAAGAAATGTGGGAATTGTTTACTCAGATGGAAATGCCTTTAGTTTATTCTCTTTATTACATGGAACAGGAAGGAATTCGCGTTAATAAAGAAGCTTTAGAACAGTTTTCCATTCAACTTGGCGAGATGATTTCTGATTTTGAAAAAGAAATCTACGAAGAAGCAGGAGAGGAATTCAATATTAATTCTCCGAAACAATTAGGCGTTATTTTGTTTGAAAAACTGAAACTTCCTGCTGGCAAAAAGACAAAGACCGGTTATTCCACTTCTGCCGATGTTTTAGAGAAACTGGCTGACGAATTCCCAATCGTTAATAAGATTTTGAAATATCGTCAGGTTACAAAACTGAAATCTACTTATGCAGATGGTCTGGTGAACTATATTTCAGAAGATGAACGTATTCATGGAACCTTTAATCAGACTATTACAGCGACGGGTCGTATCAGTTCCACAGAGCCGAATCTGCAAAATATTCCGATTCGTAATGATTTAGGTCAGGAAATCCGTAAAGCTTTTGAAGCGAAAGATGGCTGTATTTTCCTGGATGCGGACTATTCTCAGATTGAATTAAGACTGCTGGCTCATTTATCTGCAGACGAAAATCTGATTGAAAGTTATAAACGGGATGCAGACATTCATAAGATTACAGCTTCTAAAGTATTCAACACTCCTTTAGAAGAAGTAACCAAGGAGCAGAGAAGTAATGCAAAAGCGGTTAACTTTGGCATCGTATATGGAATTAGCTCCTTCGGTTTAAGCCAGGGCTTAAGTATTTCCAGAAAAGAAGCTAACGAATACATTAAGCAGTATTTCGCTACTTATCCACAGGTAAAAGAATTCCTGGATAACACAGTGAAAAAGGCGAAAATTGACGGATATACCACAACTATGATGGGAAGAATCCGTCCAATTCCGGAATTGAATTCCAGCAATTTCATGCAGAGAGCTTTCGGTGAACGAGCTGCCATGAACGCTCCGATTCAGGGAACAGCTGCCGATATTATTAAAATAGCAATGATCAATGTTGATAAAGCTCTTCATCAAAAAGGTTTCAAAGCCCGAATCGTTCTTCAGATTCATGATGAACTGCTGATCGAAGCTCCTATAGAAGAAGCAGAGACTGTTAAAGAACTTTTATACAATGAGATGAAACAAGCCGTTTCCTTAAGAGTTCCTTTGGAAGTGGAAGTAAATATGGGAAAAGACTGGTTTGAGGCACACTAATGATTATAGGCGTTACAGGCGGTGTCGGTGCCGGTAAATCGACAATATTGGAAATATTAGAAAGAGAATATGATGCATATATTATCATGGCGGATGATGTGGCAAAAAAATTAATGGAGCCTGGTAATTATGCTTATTCTGCTGTGGTGGAAGAATTTGGACCGGAAATCTTAGCCGAGGACAAGACCATTGACCGTCAGAAGCTATCTGCTATTGTCTTTAATGACGATGACAAGCTGGAAAAACTGAATGGAATCACTCATCCTTTGGTTCGGGAATATATTCTGGAAAAGTTTGAATTTTACCGTATGTTTTTCCCGAATAAGATCGTTGTTTTAGAAGCAGCGTTACTGATAGAAGAAGGGTACAAATCGGAAGTAGATGAATTATGGGCAGTTATTACAGATAATGATGTCCGGATTCAAAGACTGATTGAAACCCGTGGATACACGGAAGAAAAGGCTCTAAGTATTATTGACAACCAGTTATCCAACGAAGAGTTCATTGCTAACACGGATTTCGCAATCAACAATTCTTATGGATTAGAAAATACAGAAAAACAGATAAAAGACCATCTTGATCGAATTATTAATCAATGAACAGAATTCCGGCGGACGTCTGGATAAAATAGTTTTTAAATATTTAGATAAAGCTCCTTCCAGCTTTGTCTATAAAATGTTGCGCAAAAAAAATATCGTTTTAAACGATAAAAAAGCATCGGGCAACGAAATTTTGAATCCGGGAGATTCGGTTAAAATCTATTTGGCAGATGAAACGATTGCGAAATTCCGCTCGGGACCGAAAGAGACAAAAGCAAATAACAATCTGAAGTCCTATATTTGTTTTGAGGACGATAACATTATTGCAATCAACAAGCCGGCTGGAATGCTTACCCAGAAATCTTCCGGAAACGATATTTCCTTAAACGATCTTCTGATTGGATATTTGGATAATACGGATGATTTATTTTCACCTGGTATTTCGAATCGTTTGGACCGGAATACAAGCGGTCTTGTATTTGCGGGAAAAAATCTTGCTGCGACGCGAAGCTTAAATGAAATCATAAAAGAAAGATGGCTCAGCAAAAAATACATCTGTCTGGTAAAAGGCCGGGTAGAAGAAGCTGCTGAAGTTAAAGCATACCTATCCAAGAATGAAGAAAAGAACCAGGTAAGAATCAGTTTAAGCAGATCGGACGAATATTCCGATGAAATTATTACTCAATATCTGCCTTTGGATGGAAATGATGATTTTACGGTCTTAGAAGTGGATCTTATTACTGGAAAAAGTCATCAAATCCGCGCGCATTTAGCCTATTTAGGCCATCCTTTGGCCGGAGACAGTAAATACGGCGACAAGGAATTCAACGATTATTTTCGTAGGAATTATGGGCTGAAATCCCAGTTCCTTCATGCATATAAAGTTGAATTTCATGATATAAAAAATAATCTGGATTATTTAAACGGTACAAAGATTGAAGCGGCGCTTCCAAATAATCTGAGTAAAATACTTAAAGGAGAAAAACTATGGCAACATGGGACAGCAGAGGGCTGAGAGGTTCTCAATTTGAAAATATAATTAATCAGACCAATGAAAAATACAGAGAGTTAAGACTGGGTCTTGTTCAGAAGATTCCCACACCGATTAAACCGGTGGAAATTGATGACAACCGTCATATCACACTGGCTTATTTTGAAAAAAAAAGTACGGTGGATTATATTGGCGTTGTTCAATCCTTCCCAATCTGCTTTGATGCAAAAGAATGCAAGGAAAATACGTTCCAGTTATCCAATATTCATGAGCATCAGTTTGAATTTATGACGGATTTTGAAGCACAGGGTGGAATCTCCTTCCTTCTGATTAATTTTACCGGTGCAGATAAATACTATTACATGCGATATTTTGAATTAAAACAACTTCTTGCTAAAGCAAAAAACGGCGAAAAGAAGAGTATAAATATTGATGAGTTAGATAGTAATTATTTCATTACAGAAAAACTCGGTGTGCCTTTACATTATCTTGAAGGCATAAATATGGACTTGCAGGAGAGAGATTAATGGAAAGAAAAATGGCACTTTCAGAAAGGATTTTACTGAATGTGGAAAAACCTGCCAGATATACGGGTGGCGAAGTAAATTCCTGTATGAAAAATCCGGAAGATGTAGACATCCGATTTGCAATGTGTTTTCCGGATTTATATGAAATCGGCATGAGTCACTTAGGCATGCAGATTATTTATTCCATGCTGAATGAAAGAGAAGACATCTGGTGCGAAAGAGTATTTTCCGTTTGGCCAGATCTTCAGAAGATTATGTTAGAGGAAAGGATTCCTCTGTTTGCTCTGGAAAGTCAGGATCCGATTAAGAATTTTGATTTTTTAGGCATTACTTTACAGTATGAAATGGCGTACACCAATGTGCTTCAGATTCTGGAATTATCCCAGATCCCGTTCCATAGCTGTGACCGTACAGAACAGGACCCAATCGTAATTGGTGGAGGTCCATGCGTGGCGAATCCAGAGCCTTTAGCTGACTTTTTCGACCTTTTCTATATCGGAGAAGGAGAAACTGTATACTATCAGTTAATGGACGTATATAAGGCAAATAAAGGCGCTGGTGGAAGTAGAAAAGACTTTTTGTTAAAAGCTGCTGCCGTAGAGGGAATCTATGTTCCAAGTCTATACGAAGCTTCTTATAACGAAGACGGAACAATTAATTCTTTTGGTCCAAAAGCGGAATATGCAGATATTGCTCCAAAATCTATTTTGAAGCAGGTTGAGTCGGATTTAAGCAATTCCTATTATCCGGACAAACCTGTAATTCCTTATGTACAGGCTACTCAGGACCGTGCTGTTTTAGAGGTGCAGAGAGGCTGTATCCGTGGCTGCCGCTTCTGTCAGGCGGGTATGATTTACCGTCCGTTCCGTACCAGATCTTTAGACTTTTTAAAGAAATATGCCAAATTCCTTATTGAAAATACTGGTTATGAAGAGTTGTCCCTGACTTCTTTGAGCACCAGTGATTATCCGGAATTTGCAGAATTAATGGAATATCTTTTTGAAGAATTCAAAGACCGGAAAGTTAATATTTCTCTTCCTTCTCTTCGAATTGATGAGTTCTCTTTAGATGTTATGAGCAAAGTTCAGGATATCAAGAAGAGTTCTTTAACCTTTGCTCCAGAAGCTGGAACTCAGAGAATGCGGGATGTTATCAACAAAGGAATTACCATCGATGATATTGTTTCCGGATCCACTTTGGCATTTAAAGGTGGTTGGAACAAAGTGAAACTGTACTTTATGCTTGGACTGCCTACAGAAACAGAAGAAGATATTCTGGGCATTTCGAATCTGGCAGAACAAATTGCGGAAATCTATTACGATACGGTTCCTAAGGAGGAACGTACAGGAAAAGTTCAGATTACGGTCAGCACATCCTTCTTTATTCCAAAACCGTTTACACCGTTCCAATGGGAGCCTATGTACGAACCAGAAGTATATTTAGACAAAGCCTGCACCTTAAATGATTCTATTAAGGGGCAGCTGAATAAAAAGAGCATCCGTTATAATTGGCATGACGCAAAAACCTCTGTTATCGAAGGTCTTCTTGCCAGGGGCGACCGCAGAGTCGGAGAAGTTATTGAAAAAGCTTATAAAAATGGTGCGGTATTTGATGCTTGGACCGATTTCTTTGAATATGAGAAATGGATGGATGCCTTAGAAGGAATGGAATTCGGTATGGACTTCTTTGTATATCGAAGAAGAGAACTGGACGAGATTCTCCCATGGGACTTCATTGACATCGGTGCTACAAAAGACTTTATGAAAAGAGAATATAAGAAAGCGCTGAATGCGGAAGTTACACCGAACTGCAAAGAAAAATGTGCCGGCTGCGGTGCAGGAATTTTCAAAGGAGGGATCTGCTTTGAAAATAAGAATTAAGTTTACAAAAGAAGAACCGGTGAAATATATTGGACACCTGGACATTATGCGATTTTTCCAACGGTGTTTTAATCGTGCTGGTGTCAGAATGAATTATTCGGAAGGATTTAATCCACATCAGAAAATGAGTTTTGCCATGCCTTTAGGTCTTGGTATTACCAGCGTTGGAGAATATGTGGATTGTGAAATCGCTGATGGACAGAATTTAAAAGAAATTGTTGAGAATATGAATCGAGTAGCTGGTGATGGTTTTAAAATTCTGGATATTAAAAAAATTAAAACCAATGGCTCGAAAGCTATGGCAGCTGTTAAATATGCAGGCTACGAAATTATTTTTAAAGAAAATGTTATTTCAGCAGATGGATTAAAAAGTGCAATTGAATCTATTTTAGGAAAAGAATCCATCGAAATTCTGAAAAAGACCAAATCCCAGAAGAAAATGGTGGATGTGCGCAAGCAGATAATCCGATTATCTTGCGCAGATTTATGTGCGGATATGATTCTTACTGCCGGAAATGATAACAATTTAAAGGCAGAAACTGTTGCGGAACTGATTTTAAAAGAAGCAGGTCTTGAATATCAACGTGAATCCGTTAAAATAATCCGTACGGATTTAATTGCAGACAAATTTATCTCTTTAATTGATTTTGAGACGGAAGATTAATGAAAAAGCAAGGCAAACTGGTTATTACTAAAATTAAGGATTATATTTTTTCATTACTTTATGACAACGATAACAAAGTAATGCAGATTAACTGTGATGGAAATGAAGACGTTATCTTAAGTAATATCTACATTGGCAGGGTTACAAATATTATCCCGAATATTAATGCTGCTTTTATTGAGTATTCCAAAGGCAAAACCGGTTACTATCCAATCGATGACAGCACAACTCCTTTATACACGAAACTGGAAAGAGGAGATGGTCCTTTAAGAATCGGTGATGAACTACTTGTTCAGGTTGTAAAAGAAGCTGTAGGTAATAAAGAACCGGTTCTTTCTTCCAATATTAATTTCGTCGGAAAATATGTTGTATTTTCCTTAAAGAACAGAGGGATTTCCTTCTCAAATAAAATCAAATGGCCGGAATTAAAAGAGGCGATTCTTTCCCGTTATGAAAAATTAGACATTGAAGACTGCGGTTTTATTGTCCGTACCAATGCAATGCATGCTTCCATTGACAGTATTTTTGAAGAAATTGAATTTTTCATCAACTTATGGAAAGCCACCAATGATCTTCGGTTTTATAAAAAATGTTTTTATAAAGTATATCAGTCCCAGAAATCTTATATTTCCAGTATCCGGGATGGCTAT
>JAZUGA010000118.1:0-15602 GCA_045640945.1 Lachnospiraceae bacterium
TGGACCAGCCATAGCGTGGATCGTTTCCTAAGCCGGAATTATTAAATCCTGCGTTCATGTTTACTTTGCTCATGTCCATTTTCTGTTCTACGCACATCGGAGCCATAACATAAATGTCTGGATAGTCTTCTGCGAAGTTTACAGGGCCATAGTCCGCCATTAACTGTTTCTCATTGTCTCTTTCGCCTTCATGTCCGCCGTTTCCGCCGCCGTGAAGGAATAAAATCATTGGACGAGGAGTGGTTGCGTTTTCTGGACTATACAGACGGTACATTACACGGCCTTCTTCGAATCTTTCAAATTTATCGTCCGCAGTTCTTGTCTGAACATCGAATTCTTTCTGTCCGATTTTCCTGTCGCCAATTACTAAAGTCCAAGCTGCTTTATTTGTAGAAGGTTCTACGCTGATAGTTAATTTTCCATCTTCTAAAGTAACATCCGTTACATCGCCAGGAGCATGTCCTCTGGATTCTTTTAAATAAGCAATATGGTCAGTTTCTACTGCAGGACCTTCCAGATGAATGGATTCTTTTGCAGGAGCTTCGCCTTCCCAATCAAGAATAAAATCTGAAATTTCCTGTCCTGTCAGTCCTAAAAATGCTTTTGCTACGTATGCCATAATTCTTCTCCTTCCTTAGGCGTCTGATCTTGCGAATCTGTTTTTCATTTCTCTGCTGGATGCAAGAAGCACCTGGTCTAAAAGATCGTAGGTTTCCTTCTTTGCGAAATCAGCTATTTTCTGGTTACATTCTTCCAAAAATGCAGGAGCATCTTCCGGTTTTGTTTCCATGTATTTTGCGTCAAACTCTTTCAGGAATGCATGTCCGGAAGCTTCTGCTGTATTCTGATATCTTTCGATATGAATTGCGGTTTCACCGTAATGAGCATCTGCTAATGTGGCAATAATACGGTTTGCCCAATAGAAGCTTTCCGTAGTTACCTGTCCGGTCGTATCTCTTAAGTAAGCCGGCGTATCGTTTACGTTTCCATAGAACGGGAAGGCTGCATTAAAAGCGTTGGAGCCCTCGGCAATCCATTCTACTGCCATAATTTCTGCCGGAACGTAAGGCCGTAACTGGGTGATTGCCACGAAATTATTTCTGTTAATACCGATTGGACGGTACTTTCCTCTCTTTGCGGAGTCGCTGTGTTTCTCATATGGATTATATTCCGTTCCCTGATAATAAGAAGAAAGAACGTACTTAATATCCTCCACTGTAATCTTCTTTTCCGGAACTAAGGACCAGAAAATGTCGTCGGAGTCCGGTTTGAAGTCCGCGTCTTCTCCGTCCCAGATAAATGTATTTGGATTAAAATATCTTTCCATGAACCATGCTCTTGGAGTGTTGTAAACATGGTCGGAATCTGCATGGCTTCCGAAAGCTGCACGGACATCAAAATCCTTTACTTCTTCTAAAGCTTCTGCATGATAGCTAAGGTCCAGATGGTTTTCTTTAATAAATTCCAACATGTCTTTGGAGCACATGTTTTCCTTCTGCGGACCAAAGGCGTCAGCAAAATCGAAATAATCGATTCCCTGCTGATTCGGTCCTACCACATAAGCTTCGTCCGGAACTCTCTTGGCAATCCAATGATGTCCGCCGATGGTCTCCAGCCACCAGATTTCATCTACGTCCTGGAAAGCGATTCCGTTCATTTCATAGGTTCCGTATTCTTCCAGAAGGGCGCCCATTCTTTCTACGCCTTCCTTAGCGCTGTGAATATATGGAAGAACGATGGTGACCATATCTTCCTCTCCGATTCCTGCCTCTACCAGAGGATCTGCGCCTAATACGCGGCCGTTAGAGGTGATGGTTTCGGTAGCACTCATAGCTATATTGCAGGTGTTGAAACCAGCCTCGCCCCAGATGCCTTTGTCCGGAAGGGCATTCGGCATCGAAGTATAACGCATCGGATTTTCCGGCAGCGGAATTTCAACTTTTGATATTACCGATTTATAAAGTTTTGGCTGATCCTGTGGCAGAACGACAACGAACTTCTTTGCTGCGAAATTATCTCCGCCAGCGTCTTCGTTGCGAGCCATCATGGTTGAGCCGTCGTAGGAAGCTTTCTTTCCTACTAATATAGTTGTACAAGGCATGATTTCTTCTCCTTTAAAATGATTTCAAATTATACCACGGCCCGGTTCATTCAGCAAAAAAATCCAATAACTGCTGTTTGAAATCAGGCGCTTCGTCATATACTCCATGGCCATATTCCGGTCCATACATTTTTATTTTGGCATGGATTCTTTCGGCCAGATCCTGGATTTCTTCTTTGGTGAAAATCTGGTCCCCTTCCGCACCGATTACATAAACTGGACACTTTATTTTTTCAGATACGGAAGTGCCATCGAAATTTACAATTGCCTTTGCCAGAACAATGAATTTCTTTCGCTCTTCTTCCGACACCGGACCAACATTTTTTACCAGAACATCGCCGAATTTTGAAACGGTCTCTTTAGAATAAATATGGTCGTTCATGGTTCGGATCAAAGTCTCCGTAGAGTCTTCCTCCGCCATATGAATGAATTTTTCAAATAATTCTGCTGTATGCCCACGGGTTTTCGCAGTGGCAGAAGCCAGAACCATTTTCCTGACCAGTTCCGGATGCTCTGCTGCCAGAATCTGTCCTTCCATTCCACCCATGGAGGCGCCGTAAACATAAGCATCCTTCAGATTCAGAGTTTTCATTAAGGCAGCAACATCTGCAGCTCGTTCTTCGATAGAGTAGCCTTCTTTTACTCTCTCCCGGTCATCTATCAGATAGATGGTAAACTCTTTAAAATCTGCAAACAAAGCGGCAATTGCATCCGCAGACCGGACGGTGCTTACCAATGCAACTCCCGGCAGAATGACCATGGTTTTCGGTCCATTTCCAAAACGTGCATAATTAATATTCTCGAACTTTTCCATGTTAATATATTATCATTTATTCTTCCTACTGGCTATGACAACCTTCCCACGGATTTTCCACATATTTATTTAAATAAAACAACAAAAAGTAATAGATTTTACCTTGTATCGTGTACAAAATAAATCCATAATATAACCAAATATTAGTTTGGTTTATTTGATGTATTATGAGGTAGAAAAATGAAAGCAAAAACAAACACGAAAAAGATGACGGAGGGCACTCCGTGGAAATTGATTTTGCTGTTTGCACTGCCTTTAATGGGCGGTCACGCATTACAGCAGCTTTATAATACCGTTGACGGTATTGTAGTAGGTAACTTTGTTTCACCAGAAGCTTTAGGCGCAGTAGGTACTTGCGGAACCCTGGTTATGCTCTTCCTTTGCTTCTCCATGGGTATGTCCACCGGTAGTTCGGTAGTTATTTCCCAGCTTTACGGAGCGAACAAGATGGAGGATATGAGAAAAGCGGTATCCACCTGTATCATCATGATGGTAGCTCTCGGACTGTTCCTTACTGCAGTAGCAGAATTCACAGCAAAGCCTTTGCTGAAATATGTACTGAATGTTCAGGAGATTTATCTGCAGGATGCTACGACCTATTTCATGATATTTGCCATCGGACTGGCTTTCCAGTTCCTGTACAATATCTGTGCAGCTATTTTAAGATCCTTTGGTGATTCCAAAGCTACTCTTTACTTCCTGATTGTTTCATCCGTTGTTAACATCATCCTGGACCTTCTCTTCGTAGTAGTTTTCCATTGGGATGTTGCCGGAGTTGCAATTGCTACCGTTATTGCCCATATCATATCCGCAATCGTAGCAGTTATTTACATGTTTAAAAAATACGAAGTATTAAGATTTAAGAAAGGCGAATTCCGTTTCCATAAAGAATCTGCAAAAGTTGCGTTAAAGATTTCCATTCCTACAACTCTTCAGCAGTGTATTATGTCCTTCGGTTCCTTAGCTCTTCAGAGACTGGTAAATACTTTCGATGCTTCTACTCCTGGACTTCTTCCTGGTTACACCGCTGGTCAGAGACTGGAAACTTTCCTTATGATTCCTGCTATGTGTATTAACTCTACCATGGCTACCTACACCGGACAGAACGTTGGTGCAGGCAGATTTGACCGTATTAAATCCGGCAGAACCGCTTCCAGAATCATCACCATTGCCGTTCAGGTAGGTGTTGGTCTGATTGCATTCTTCTTCAGATATCCTCTGATTCAGTTATTCGGTGTCAGCGGACAATCCGAAGCTTACGGTTTGGAATACTTAGTAACTATGATTCCTTGTGTAATCATCTTTGCTTTGAACATGTCCACCCTTGGATCCTTGCAGGGCGCAGGCGATGTAGTCTTCACCTCTTTCGTTTCCATCAGTGGATTCATTATAAGAGTTGCCCTTGCCTACATCTTAGGTCTGTTTACACCAATCGGATACCGTATGATCTGGCTCAACCTTCCTATGGGATGGATTTACTCCACTGTTGTTTCTGCAATTCGTTTCTACGGAGGAAAATGGAAAACGAAAGCGATTGTTAAGCAGCCGGAAGGCGAACTTGCAACTCCGGAAGGCGTAGTTGTTGACGCAGCAGAAGCTGACGTAGAAGAAACAGTTGATACCATTACAAACGAAGAAAACTAATCTTTCATCCAGAATAATTCAAAGACCGGACAGGAACATTCCTATCCGGTCTTTTTTAGCGTATCTTACCAACAATTTGAAAGAAATCAACAAAAAATTATATTTTTTACCTTGCATATTGCACAACAGAATCTCATAATAAATAGGTTAGTGTATTTTTATTTATTTAGTTGTTTTTTGAGGTAATAAGATGAAAGAAAAGAAAATCAGAAAAATGACAGAGGGGGCTCCATGGAAGCTGATCATCATGTTTGCCCTTCCTCTTATGGCCGGACAGGCCCTTCAGCAGTTATATAACACTGTTGACGGAATTATCGTTGGTAACTATGTATCTTCCGAAGCCTTAGGTGCTGTAGGAACTTGTGGTTCCTTGGTAATGCTCTTCCTTTGCTTCTCCATCGGTATGTCTACTGGTAGCGCAGTTGTTGTTTCCCAGTATTACGGTGCAAGCAAATATGAAGACATGAGACGTGCGATTTCTACCAGCATGATCATGATGGTTATCTTAGGACTGTTCCTGACTGCAGTTGCAGAATTTACTGCAAGACCTCTGCTGAAATATGTTTTAAGCGTTTCCGACCTGTACCTGGAAGATGCGGTTATATACTTCCGTATATTTGCTATCGGTCTGGCTTTCCAGTTCCTGTATAATATCGTCGCAGCTATTTTAAGATCCTTTGGCGATTCCAAAGCAACCTTATACTTCCTGCTGCTTTCATCCGTTGTAAATATCATTCTCGACCTTGTATTCGTATGTGCATTTCATTGGGATGTAGCCGGTGCTGCTATCGCTACGGTAATTGCTCATATCGCTTCTGCTATTGCCGCAGTTATTTATATGTTCAAGAAATATGAAATTCTCCGGTTCCAGAAGGGAGAATTTAAGTTCCATAAAGAATCTGCAAGAGTTGCTCTTAAGATTGCTATTCCTACCACTCTTCAGCAGTGCATTATTTCCTTTGGTTCCTTAGCACTCCAGAGACTGGTTAATACTTTCGACTTATCAACTCCTGGCCTCCTTCCTGGCTACGTTGCAGGACAGAGACTGGAGACCTTCCTTATGATTCCTGCTATGTGCATGAACTCCACTATGGCTACTTATGCAGGACAGAACATCGGTGCAGGCAAACTTGACCGTATCAAAGCTGGTCGTACTGCAGCCCGTATCCTTGCGATTTCCATTCAGGTAATCTTAGGCATTATCGCTTTCGTTCTGAGATACCCATTAATCCGTTTATTCGGTGTAAGTGGTGTTTCTGAAGCTTATGGTCTGGAATACTTAGTTACTATGATTCCTTGCGTAATCATCTTCGCTTTGAATATGTCCACTATCGGAACTTTACAGGGCGCAGGCGATGTCGGATATACTACCTTCTCATCTATCAGCTCCTTCGGTCTCCGTGTTGCTTTAGCTTACCTGTTAGGTCTGTTCACACCAATCGGATACCGTATGATCTGGCTGAACCTTCCTATGGGATGGGTTTACAGTACCATCATCGCAGCAATCCGTTTCTCCAGAGGAAAATGGAAAACAAAAGCAATTGTTAAACAAACAGAAGGTGAACTTGCAACTCCGGAAGGCGTAGTTGTTGACGCAGCAGAAGTGGAAGAAGCTTCCGAAGAAGCGGTTAATACAATTACTGACGTAGAAGCATCTGTTGAAGAAGTTAACACAAATTCACCAGAATAAATTGTATTCTTAAACAAAAATTAAGGCCGGATGAGAAATTCTCATCCGGCCTTTTGTGTTATAATGATTACAGGAGGATTGACCTATGACTGATTTTAAGAAATATTCTGACCTGCGTCCGATTCTGATCCAGGGCGCCATGGAAAATGAAATCGATGTTTTAATCGCGAGCTTGAAGGACCCGGAATCCTATAGAATTCACGGCTTTGAATTTTACAGCGGCTTAATTTCCGATTCTCCCGTCATTATTTCCCGGACTCACATCGGAAAAGTAAATGCTACAATGGCAACCCTGCTTGGAATAGAAACCTTTCATCCATCCTTTGTAATCAATCAAGGGACTGCCGGCGCTCACAATATAGAATTAAACACCGGGGACATTATCCTGGGAAAACGGATAATTAACATGGATGCTCCGGATTTGGATATCGAAGCTCTTCTGGCTGGCATTGATAAAAGCACTCCGGAACCGATGAACGTAGAATTGCAAAAGAAAGGAAACTGGGGCTGGACTTATGCCCTTTCCAGTTCAGAAGAGCTGTCTGCTCTCTTTCTTTCAACGCCATATTCTGCCGGAAAGATTATGGAAGGGGTCATTGCCTCCGGTGACGGATGGACCCAGACAAAGGAAGGCGTTCTGAAACTACGGGAGCGGTACGGAAGCGACTGTGAAGAAATGGAAAGCTTTGCCATTGCCCAGGTCTGTGAGCAAATGGACCTTCCTTATATTGTCCTGCGAATAATAAGCAACAGTAACCTGCAGGGAACAACTTTTGACGAAGGCTCTCCTGCTCTTTGCCAGAATTTCATAATTGACGTCCTGAAACATAAGCCGGCTATGATACAAAAATGATACACCTGTCTCTTATGATGCGCTTATGAAAAAAATACTGATTGTAGAAGATGAACTGAATATCGCAGAAATGGTCCGTATGTTCCTGACCAAAAACGGTTTTTCCTGCCAAATTGCCAATGACGGAAATATGGCTGCCGATATGGTGGAACAAGAAATCTATGACCTGGTTCTGCTGGATGTTATGCTTCCCGGTATTGATGGCTTTGAACTGATCGGCTATATAAAACAGTTTGGCATTCCTGTTATTTTTGTCACGGCCAAAGTCAGCGTAGACGACCGGGTAAAAGGCTTGAAGCTTGGAGCGGACGACTATATCGTGAAGCCTTATGACTTGAAGGAGCTTCTGGCCCGTATTGAAACGGTTCTGCGCCGTTACAGTGTTTCCGATGATTTCATCACATTCCAGGACTTAAAAATCAATCTCCCTGCCCATACCGTAAGCAAGGGCCCGGTCTTCGTGTCTTTGTCCTCAAAAGAGTTTGATTTGCTGATTTATTTTCTTTCAAATAAAAATATTGCCCTGACCAGAGAGACAATTTATGAGCACGTTTGGAAAGAGCCTTATTATGGAAATACAAGAACCGTGGATTTACATGTTCAGCGCCTGAAAAAGAAACTGGGGCTGGAAGAATACATCCGTGGTATTTATAAAATCGGATACATTTTCCGTACGGAATAATAACCTTGATTCGTTCCAAAAAAATCGTCAATTCCATATATATTGCAGTTTTTGTGATTATTCTTACGGTTGGTGGAATACTGGCCGGAAATATGAACAAGACTGCATGGGAGGCCCGCAAAGCCTCCTCTTTTCGATGCGCAGAATTTGCCATGGACAGTTTCTCCGCCTACACTATGACTGCGGATATTCTAACCTCTGACCATCTTCTTTACCTGACAAGACAGATTTCCTCCAGTATGGACGAATACATTTCGGATTTACATATTCAAACCGATTCCGTAGAAGGACTTTCCCTTTCCAATCACGAAATCCACTCTATCTATGAACTTTCCGATTCCAACCACTTTACTCTGAATATCACCTGTCGGATTGATTACTCTTCCGTAGCTTATTATATTCTGTTGACATCCGACTTCTCGGATATTTCCGCCTCCTGCAGAAAAAACTGGCAGATTTACAGCATTGCAGCTGCGATTCTGATTATTTTTGCTCTGGTCTTGGGAATTACTTTTAATCTGCTTTGGGAAGAAACTCTCCGCCGAAAGAAATTCATGGAGAATTTCACGCACGAGATGAAAACTCCTATGACCTCTATTTTAGGTTATACGGAAATGATGGAAAGCATGGATCTGGACGAAGCGGAACGCCAAAAAGCGTTACAGGCTTTGTCCTTTGAAGCAAAACGGCTGAACAGCCTTTCCGCCCAGATGCTGGAAATTTTCGTAGCACAAAATGATCATCCGGAAATGTCCGTTCTGAATATGAAGGAGCTTCAGGCAGAGCTGACCATTTCCTTAAATGCTTTATCTGAAAAATATCAGATTCCATATGTCATTGATTTGTCCCAGGGAAAAATTATCGGAAATAAAGAGCTGCTGCTCTCCATGATGACCAATTTGGCAGATAATGCGTTTAAAGCAACCGTCAACGCGAACCGAAAAAATGAAATTCAGATTATGGGCGCTCCAAATGGGGAAAAATATAAAATATCCATATTGGACCATGGTATCGGTATTTCAAAGAAACATATTAATAAAATCACTGAACCATTTTACCGGGAGGATAAGGCCAGAAGCCGTCAGCAAGGCGGTGCAGGCTTAGGTCTTACCCTTTGTTCCGAAATTGCACGGATCCACGGAACAAAGCTTTCCTTTACCAGCAGAAAGAATAAAGGCACTTTGGTTTCCTTTGAATGTAAGGAGGCTGAAAAATGAAAAGAAAGACCTTGATTATTTTTCTTGCTTGTATTCTACTTCTCGTAGCCGCAATCTTTCTGCCGGGAATGATTTGGAATTCTCATTTGAAGGCTCTGACAAAGAAACCGGAATTTCAGATCAGGGAGGTTCCGGAAAGTGTTTATGTTACGCAGCCAGATGAATTTGCAAAATTATATGCTTCTGGAAAATTTATTGAGCAAAATTCAATCAACAATTACCGGAATAACGATTTTGAAAGAATAAAAGAAATGGTCTATCTCTATCTGGATCATTTAGAGCCAGAAGCCAGGGACTACTACTACAAGCTTATGGACATCGTCGGTCTGGAATATTCAAACTCTGCGCCTGTGAGTATTTCCACCGAATATGGACCGGAGTTCTTTACTTTTGCGGAAGGTCAGTTAAGCCTTTTTCTGGAAGACGAAATGATTTATTTTTATATCGCTTATGAACAGAAAACCTTAACGATTTTAAATTTCGCCATCAATAGTGTTTCCTACGATCCGGAATGGGTTTCCAATGAAGGAGCTGCAATTCCTTACGCAAAGGAGTTAGCGAACGCTGCAAGAGAGTATTATGGCAGTCTGGGAATCAGTGACAATTACTATACAATTGAAAGTGGCGCAACCTTCTATGCTTCCTATATGTACGACTGACTCTATATACAGCCAGCTTTCCCAAAAGGAAAAAGAAGGATATTAGTAATTACGATAAATAACTACTGCCCGACTTCCCATTTCCTCATAAGCTGCCTCCACCAGTTCTTTTGGGTAGGCGACCATGGCTCCTTCTAAGGGATCGTTCAGATAATAATCGAATTCGTCATGACCAATCAGTAGCATGCAATGTTCGCCCCCTGGCCAATAATATTCCGTTCCATCTGGTAACGTCCAATGGCTGGTATAGGAAACGGCTTTCATATTCATCGTCGCCCAGATGATGACTGGCTGACCTCGGTCCACAAATTCCACGCAAAAATCTTCCAGAGACCCATAAACCTTCTGGGCACGTATATTCCCATAATAATCATTTACTGCATTTATTATCACGTTTTCAAAACACCCAAAACAGTGGAAGGTGTCGAAGGGAGACCCAGCAAAGAACTGTTCCGGGTCAGGTCCAAAAAGTTTTTCTTCTTTGCTTTCCACTGGCTGTTTTGGCAAAATCATTGCCACGGTTTCCATATCCGTATCAACGCCAATGTAATTAAGAGCCATTGCTGCAGAGCAGCTCTCGCAGCCGGTTGGAAGTAACGGGTTTTGACACAGCGGCTCCACATCCAAAATCACGGTATAATTTTCTTCCCCATAATTCGGCAGATCATAATTCTCCATCGCCGGATGATCTGGATTTTCCATTACGAAAGAATTGTCTTTTTTAGATTTCATAATCGGAATCAACGTCAATAATTCCACAGCCAGAATTCCAACAAAAATAAAACAAGCAATCAGCAGAATCATTTTTCCAAAATAGGACAGTCTTCTCTTTTTCTGTTTTATTTTTCCGTTGCTTTTTCTTGTAGAATCCAGTCGTTTGTGTTTCGGCGAACGTTTCATAGCCTGCACCTCCATGCAGGCTATCATAGGAGTTTCATGTATCGTTCCCGTCTCAATTCTGTATCGGTTTTGTATCAGTTTGAATTCTTTTTCGAAGAGATTTTTCAGAATAATTGTTCTATAAATCAGCAGATTGTTTCTTGTGTTTCTCTTTATTTTATTTTAAAATTTTTTCATATTTTCGCCCAAAGCCTCCCCGGCTATGAAAGGAGAACCCCATGAAAAAAACCGGAGACCGTAAAGACGGAAAACGCGTTCCTATTTCTGGATTGATGCAGTGCTGCATCGACCTGAAACCAGGCCGTATGGAGAACGAAGTCTATATCAATCAAAAAATGAATGTAACCCCTTTAGTACAGTACATTAAAGAAAAAAATGATAGTGGCGAGCACTATACTTTTTTTCATGCTTTTGCAGCAGCCATCGGTAAGACCATTTATAACCGACCGCGACTGAATCAGTTTATCTGCAACCGCCATTTATATGCGCATAATGATGTGACCTTAGCCTTCGTGGCAAAAATGAGTCTGGATGATAAATCGGAAGAAATTATGCTGATTATTGACATCAAGCCAGAAGATACCATTGCCACCATTAAAGAGCAGATTTCCGACAAAGTATCCAATCTTCGCCAGAAGAAAGAAAAAGTTGATAAAAAGGGATCCAACTCTGCCATTGATGTTTTAGGTCATCTTCCAAATATTATCCGGGTTCCTATTTTTGGTGTTATGAAATTCCTGGATAAGAGGGGCTGGATTCCTTCCTCTCTCGTTGCCGATAACATCTATTACAGCAGCATGATTATTTCCAATTTAGGAAGTATTCACTGTGGAGCGATCTATCATAATCTGGCCAACTTCGGCACCAGCTCCTCCCTGGCAACCATGGGAGAAATCGTTCCAACGAAAGTTTTAAATGCGGACGGAACGGAAGAAATCCGTCAGATTTGCGAATTCGGTATTACCTTAGATGAACGAATCGCTGATGGTTTCTATTTTGCAAAGAGCGCTCAGATGATTGAATATCTTCTGATGCATCCGCACCTTTTAGAGGAACCTGCAAGCAATAAAGTAACCATCGCCTGAAAAAAGACGTTAAAAAACTGCTTAACGAATTAAGCAGTTTTTTATTTTACTGGTTTTTATTTTACTAGTTTTTATTTTCAGCCAATTAACAATTCGCTTCAGACTCTGGCTGACAGGTATTCTCTTGGATTTATCTAAAGTCATACAGCTTCATGGTTTCCCGATTCCGGAATTCATGTTTTTCATAATATCCAATCAAGGTGCCGTCTTCGTCTCTTAAGGCGACCATATAGACATCTTTGTTTTCCTCATCGTTACGGAACTCATAGACCATGTTATGGTCCGGGCATTCTTTAAACCAGTTCAGTACTTTTTCAATAATTTCACGGGCTTTTGGAGAATGGCAATCCAAGAGATTTCTTCCCAGAAGCTCTGCGCCGCCGTTTTCTGCATAATGCTCCACAGCGGCCTGGTTCATATAAATAATTTCGTGCATAAGGTTACAGAGCACCACCGGTGCTCTGTCCTGATCTAATACACTTTTGTAAAACTGTGAATTGTTCATATAATATAATTCCTTATTTGTTTTTCACAAATTTTGATTTATTTCTTAAATCCTACGAAATCATACCAGTAATTGAAACGCTCTCTCAGGTTCTTCATGTACTCTTCGTCCTGTAATTTTTCCGGCTCTAAAGCTTCGATGCGTTCAATTTCTTCGAAGTATTCCTGAAGAAGGATCTGGCAGTCCAGGTCAAACATTTTACTTGGTTCTAATACTTCAAATTCGAAAGGCAGACAGGTTGGAATACGAATTAAGGTATCTTTTTCTGCTTCGAATTCGCAGCACTTATCAACGCTTTCCCAAATACGGAATAACAGCTTGCCCTCGGTAACGTAATAGAAGTACTGTTCTGGGCGGATTGCTGGATGTTCTACCTTAAGGCCTTTTTCCATAACAGCTTCCCATACTTCTTTTACGCCGTGCATTTCCCAACGGGCAATTTTCAGTCTCATGGTCAGGCCTTCCCGCTCATGAATTTTCAGTGCGCTGTCTTTTACGCG
The DNA here is from genome assembly GCA_045640945.1 of Lachnospiraceae bacterium. Classification (GTDB taxonomy): domain Bacteria; phylum Bacillota; class Clostridia; order Lachnospirales; family Lachnospiraceae; genus RGIG5612. Next base: position 12,651 of record JAZUGA010000118.1, read on the forward strand.
GACTGCGGATACGGTTTTTGGATCAACGAGTGGTGCATTCGGGAATGTACGAGGAGCGCCGCCGTAGATTTCTAAAAGTTTCTTCTGCAGGTCCGGATCCTCCCAACGTCCTGGGAAGTTACGCTGTACGCGGAATCTTCTCGCGGTAGAATTTGCCATGTCCAGGCCCTGGAACATAATGTTCATGCGGACATTTTCAGATGCTGGTTTGAAAGCATGTCCCATATATGGCTGAATATGAAGGATGTCTCCAGGTCCTAAAAGAACTTTTTCGCCTAATACGCAGCACTCAAGGGTTCCGTTCACTACGAAGAAGGTTTCGCAGCCATAGGTGTGCTCATGATAGCCGATGTCCTGAGTAGATGGTGACGCAAACTCCATACAGTCCATTTCATTTTTCTGAACAGGACCAACTGGATGGAAAAAGTCATAATGCTGGATGCCGTTGTTGTTTGTATAATCGATACAATCCTCTGGTTCTCTCATTCTTACACGGTATGGAATCTTCATAATTATTCTCCTTTTCATTTTTTCTTATTTTATCGTAGAACTTTACGTTTTACAACCGATAGAGGCCGTGACAATCTGTCAAAAGCGGGTGTGGTTATATTTGCTATCTGATGCATGACATGCGCTGGTTACATGTTCATTAAAATTGCTCTGCACGGAGCGCCGTCGATTACATATCCATCAATATCGCTCTGCATGGTGCGCCATCGATTACATATCCATCAATATCGCTCTGCATGGTGCGCCGTCAGCCTGGGAAAGATTCAGAGGGGCGCAGTTCAGCAGATAAACGCCTTCTGTCACTTCCGTCAGGCAAATGCCTTCCAGTAAAACCACTTCTTTTCCCAAAAGGGCCAGATGCACTGCCATCGGAGCATCCTCCGGGCCTACGGTTTGGGATTCGTTTCCAATCAAGTCTATTCCAGCTTCTGCAAATACTTCTGCTGCTTCTAAGGTGATGGTAGCTTTGCCTTTGATCAGGATTTTTCTTCCCGCACCTTTTGCGGATGCCAATTGCAAAATGGTCTTTGCATCTTCCGCCGTTACGTCTCCCTCATGGCTATGTACATAAGCTGGACCTACATATTTCTCCAAAGCGATTTCATCAATTCCTTTTCCATCTTTCAGGAAATGACGTGGCGCATCCACATGGGTTCCGTTATGAGCACACATGGAAAAGGCCGTCAGATTATAAAGGTCTCCTTCTTCTATGCTGCATATTATTTTTCTTTCCGGCTTTGGATCGCCCGGGTATACCTGGCATTCAAACACCGGTTGGGTAATGTCGTAGATCATACTGTTTCTCCTGTTTTTCTTTTTATTATTGTACCATAACCCCGCTTTTTCATTCTATCCTTTTGCAATAAAAGGAGTGTGTAGATTCAAGCCATCAATCTCCAAAACATTATAAAGAAAGGAATCTGCGCGGTGTCCAAACCAGTGTGTCCAGATTTGTGTTCAAAAATGACCTGCCCTTTCAGCGGGTCATATTTGATGTTTACCGATATGTTTGCTTTTGTATTTGCTAACTATCCTGCCTATATTCATTGTTTTTCCAATCCATGGGGTATTTTTCCCTCATTTTTCCGCTCTAAGACATGAATTTTGCCCAAATAATGACCTATTTTTGCTTTCATGAGGTATTTCTTCAGACTGTTTTACCCCACAGATTTTTAAAACTGCCTTTTTCTGGGCATATTTTGATGTTTTTCTATTTTTGAAGGCAAAAAACTGCCCAAAAAAGTTCTTTGGAGCTTGTTTCTGGGCAACCTTAAGTATGTTTTAGCCTTTTTACGCCATAAGTTGAACGGCCCACCATTTTCAGAGGGTCATATTTGTAGACTATTACATAATAATCATCTTTTGCCATTTTTTCTTTTCCTTATTTCTTCAATTGCACTGCATGCCATACTTATTGTTTCTGCTGCCCCTCGAAGTTCATCTAAGTCTTCTTTTGATGGATTTGTTCTAACAAATGCTCTTACTTGTTCTCTTAATTCAAACCATTCCTCGACAGACAAATCTCCTCCACTATATGCTGTCCTATTCTAAGCAAGTTTTATTGGATGGGATTCGCTCCGGCGGCCTTCGTCGCCTTTCACGCCGCGTCAATTGCTGCGCGCTCCCGCGCTTGCGATTTCCTTGTTCGAATCCCATCTCTGAACATATAAAAAAATACAGGGTGCCACTGGCACTCTGTATTTTTTAGCGGAGAGGATGGGATTCCCACCGGCGGCTCAGCCGCCTTTCGGGCCGCGTCGGCGTCGAAGGTCCACTGGACCTTCTCCTTCCGTCGCTTTCTTCGAAAGCTCCTCCCTCCTTGTTCGAATCCCTTCCGACTGCCTAAAAAAATAGAACCAGAGCTTTTGCTCTGATTCTATTTTTTTAGCGGAGAGGATGGGATTCGAACCCATGCGCCCTTTCGGACAAACGGTTTTCAAGACCGCCTCGTTATGACCACTTCGATACCTCTCCAGATATTTATCACTGCGTTCGGTCAAGTTCTGCAGCGTCCGTCATTCACACGGCAAAAGGTATTGTACCATTTCCATTTTATTTTTGCAACGCCTAAATCATCATTTACGTTTTGATTTTGCAATTTCTAAATCGTCTGGCGTCGTGATTTTTATGTTGCCATAGGAAGCCTCTATCAGCTTCACTTTTTTCTCTGGGAAAATGGCTTCGTATACCATGGAATCATCGGTTGCATTTTTCCTCATGCGGTTTCTGGAAAAGACTTTATATGCTTCAAAAATGTCGCCATATCGGAAACCCTGTGGGGTCTGGATCTGCCAGGTAAAAGCTCTCTGAGTAGTTTCTGCCACAAAACCGTCGACGTCTGCGATTTTGATGGTATCCTTTACCGGCATTCCAGCAATGGCTGCTCCATGTTCTTTTACAGCATCGATCATTTCATTAATGAAATCCGCACTTGCAAAAGGT
>JAZUGA010000119.1:0-16197 GCA_045640945.1 Lachnospiraceae bacterium
TGGACCAACTTTGCAAAGACCGGTAATCCGAACGGAAACGATGCAGACGGAACTCCAATGCCAGAATGGAAAATGGTTACTCCGGAAGCTCCATTCCCAATCCGTCTCTACGACGAAATCACCATGGGCGACGACTTCCGCAGCGACATCGAGAAATACGTTTACGACATCTGGTATAAAGAACAGAACAAATAAACTTTTTTAGAGATAGAAACGGGCGGCAGGGAAACCTGCCGCCGGGAGAAAAGTATGTTATACAGAAAAGACCGATTTAACAACGAAATATCCCAGCTTGGTTTTGGTTGCATGAGATTTCCTAAGAAAGGAAATCTCATTGACTTTGATGAGACCGAAAAACAGATTTTGGCAGCCATCGAAATGGGAATCAACTATTTTGATACCGCGTATATCTATCCGGGCAGCGAGGACTGCTTAGGAAAAATTTTAGAGAAGAACAAATGCAGAGAGCAGGTAAAAATTGCGACAAAACTGCCACACTACCTGATGCGGAACGCCGCAGCTATCGACAAGACCTTTGCAGAGGAACTGTCCCGCCTGCGCACCGACTACATCGATTATTATCTGATGCATATGTTCACCGATATTGCGGAGTGGGAAAATCTTAAGAAGATGGGAATTGAACAGTGGATTGCGGACCAGAAAGCAGAAGGCAAGATCCGCAACATCGGTTTTTCCTATCATGGAAATACAGACATGTTCTTAAAAATCCTGGACTGCTATGATTGGGACTTCTGCCAGATTCAGTACAACTATCTGGACGAAAATTCCCAGGCAGGAAGAATCGGCCTTAAGGCCGCTGAGGAAAAAGGAATTCCGGTGATTATTATGGAGCCTTTAAGAGGCGGTAAGCTGGTGAACATTCCGGAAAAAGCGAAACAGGTTCTGGCTACTGACAGCAAGGGCTATTCTGCTGCAGAAATCGGACTGCGCTGGCTTTGGGACCAGCAGGGAGTAACCTGCATCCTTTCCGGCATGAACACTATGGAAATGCTGGAAGAAAATGTCCGCATCGCTTCCGAGGCAGAGCCAGGACATCTGACGGAGGAAGATTTCGCCATCGTCGATCAGATTAAGGCGATTATTAAGGCCAATGAAAAAGTCGGCTGCACTGGATGCCGTTACTGTCAGCCTTGCCCGAAGGGCGTAGATATTCCGAACATTTTCTACTACTACAATCTGATGTACATCGATAAGAAGAATCAAGCCCGCATTGAATATGCCCAGGCAAACGCTATGCGAAAAGATCCGGGCTTTGCGACCCAGTGCGTGGCTTGTGGAAAATGTGAGCAGCATTGCCCACAGCATATTAATATTATCGAGAAACTGAAAGAAGCAGATAAAGCTCTTAGGCCTTTGCCTTTCAAAATTGGCGAATCCATCGCAAGAAAATTTATTGTAAAATAAGACGAGAGCGATCGACAGGAAGGTGACGGAAGGACTGCGAAAGCAGTTTGACCGGCCCCAGGTCGTTGATGAAAAAAACCATGATAGAACTGACAACAAGAGATGACCTGAAAAGAGAAGAATTAAAGATTTACTCCGACCTTTCGGAGCCACAGCTGGCCCGTTATTTTGAGCCGGAGCCGGGACTTTTCATTGCGGAAAGTCTGCTGGTGGCGGAAAGGGCGTTGGACGCAGGCTATGAGCCGCTGTCTTTCCTTTTGGAAACGAAAATGGCAGCAGGAGAAGCGAAGAAACTGACGGAGTGTTTTCCAGAAGTTCCGGTTTACGTAGCATCGGAAGAAATCTTAAAGAATATTACGGGCTTTCCGGTAACCCGCGGCGTGCTCTGTGCCATGAGACGAAAAAAGGCTCCGGGAGTAGAGGACCTTTTAGAAGGCGCGAAACGAATCGTGCTTTTGGAGGACGTGGAAAATCCGACCAATGTGGGAGCCATTTTCCGCTCCGCCGCAGCCTTGGGAATTGACGCCGTGCTCTTAAGCAAAGGCTGTGCAGACCCGTTGTATCGAAGAGCCATCCGCGTCAGCATGGGAAATGTGTTTTCGATTCCATGGACTTTTTCGGAAGACTGGCTGCGAGATATTGAAAAGTTAAAAAAGCAGGGATTTCAGACCGTGGCTCTGGCTTTGAAAGAAGATTCGGTTTCTATGGATGATTTACGGCCGGAACCGGAAGAAAAGGTCGCTCTGATTATGGGAAACGAAGGAGCCGGACTGAAGGATGAGACCCTTGCAATCTGTGACAAAACGGTTATGATTCCAATGAAGAACGGAGTAGATTCCCTGAATGTGGCAGCAGCTTCTGCCGTTGCCTTCTGGCAGATTAGAAAAAATTAGGAGAGAAAACATGCCGGTATTACTGGAGATTTTCCTGACATTTGCGAAAATCGGGCTGTTCACTTTCGGCGGCGGTTACGCCATGATTTCCATCATTGACAACAACTGCGTCGAAAGAAAAAAATGGATTACCCACGATGAAATGATGAATATAACGGTTATCGCCGAGTCCACACCTGGTCCCATCGCCATTAACTGCGCGACCTACGTGGGCTATAAAAGGCGAGGCTTTTTAGGAGCATGTGCTGCGACTGTAGGCGTGGTGCTTCCGTCTTTTGTTATCATTTACATCATTTCCCTCTTTTTGGATAACTTTCTGGAGATTGCATGGATTGCCCATGCATTCACCGGAATCAAAGCTGCGGTCGGACTCTTAATTCTGGACGCGGCTATCAACATGATTAAGAAAATGAAAAAGAAACCGCTGCCGATCATTATTATGCTGGGCGCCTGCGCAGTGATGCTGGCAGTGAATTTCTTCTCCCTTCGATTCTCATCCATCGTCATGATGCTGATTGCAGCCGCAGTTAGTCTGGTTGTCTTTCTTGTTCAGCAGAATGTGGCGAAGAAGGGAGGCAGCGTCTGATGGTATATTTAGATCTTCTGATTGGATTTTTAAAAGTCGGACTGTTTTCCTTTGGCGGAGCTTATGGCGCCATCCCACTGATTCGTGATGTCGTTCAGTCCTACGGATGGATGAGCGACGCAGCCCTTTCGAACATGATAGCAGTCAGCGAAAGCACGCCGGGACCGATTATGGTCAATATGGCAACCTACGTCGGCAGCTCCCAGGGCGGAATTTTGGGAGCCTTACTGGCAACCTTTGCCGTAGTCCTTCCGGCCTTCGTCATCATTATTCTGATTATGGTCCTGCTGAAAAATGCCCTGAAAAATTCCTATGTTCAGGCGGTTTTAGGCGGATTGAAGCCATGCGTTATCGGCATCGTGCTGGCTATGGGCATCTACATGATCCTCAGCAATATCTTCCCGGCTTCCTTTGGAGCCTTTGACTTAAAGACCTTGCTGCTGACCATCTTCCTGTCAGCGGTGCTGTATCTGCCACCGAAGATTGCACCAAAGAAACTAAAGAAAATTTCTCCGATTCTGCTGATTGTTATTGCGGCAGTCTGTGGAATCATTATTTATTGAGAACTTGTCAATTGGACTGTGAGGTGTGTCATGACTTTTCTGCAAATCAAGTATTTTGTTGAAGTTGCAAAATGCAAAAGCTTTTCGAAGGCAGCAGAAAAATTATATATTTCCCATCAGGCTTTAAGCCTGCAGATGAAATCTTTGGAAAACGAACTGGGTTTTCCATTGTTTGACCGGAGCAATAAAAGAAATCTGGTACTGAATCCGGCAGGAGAGCTTTTGCTGAGGGAATGGGAGCGCGTGCTGGAAATAAATGAAGAAGCGGTTAAAAAGGCTCAGGATCTTTATTTCAGAAAGGCCGGAACTATCCGAGTTGGAATGCAGAATGTAACGGCAATCCGCGACATTACCTTACGATATACGAACCGGCATTTACTGAGTGAAAATGAAACTATAGAGTTTCTGGTCGCTCCTCCGGAAACGATTCTGGACAAATTGGATAATGGCGAAGTTGATATGTGTAGTTTGATTTCTTTCGCAATCTTAAACCGAAAGGATATGAAATCTATTGAGATTGGCACAAAAAGGGCAAAGCCGGTTATTGCAATTTCAAAAGATCACCCACTGGCAAAAAAGGAGAAGCTTTCGTTAGAGGATATTAAAAACGAAACGATTCTTTATTTTGAAAAAGAATATGCAGAGGATGCGGAAATACGTATCCGGCAGGATTTTAAAGAGGCAGGAATTGAACTGACCCGGGTGAAGAAACTGAAAAATATTCAGGAAGTAAAATTGGCAGTTTATATGAATCAGGGAGTGGCATTAATTCTGGATCTGGTAATGGAAGACCTTTTAGACAAGGTAAAACTGTATGAATTTAAGGAAATGGCACCAGAAGAGCAGGCCATGATATCCCTGGTTTGGAAAGATGAAAAGTGGGATTCCATTATGATAGAGAAATAACTGAAAACAAAGGACTGACTAAAACGGGAAGCAGCTGTTTGCAATAAAAATATTGCAAATAGCTGTTTTTTTATATGCTTTTCTATTTGGCAGGAATTCAGTACTATCAAGGTAGATGATTGTTGTCATCACTAGATTATATCTATAAAAAATGCATCAAATCATTGTATTGGGAAAGGAGAAAATTTATGGGACCTATGCGTAAAGTACCGGTAACAGAGGCGGATAAAGCCAAAAGTTACTTTAAGTACTATGAAAGGGAAACTGCACAGTTAGACCCTGCAAAACTAGCAACCGTTTATGGTGCCCCAATGTCATCCAAAGGCAAATTAACTTTTGCAGAAAGAGCTAAAATTTTTGAGCCTGGCTTTGATGATGAAAAAGGCTACTGTGTAATGAAAGACGGAACCGGATATATTTCTGACAGTGTATTTATTCCGGGTGGAACTGCGGAAATGATTGATTGGTTTATCGGATGGAGAGGCTTAGATCCCCTTCGTTTCGTGATTGAAAATCCAACGACAAATATATCTGCGGTTTCCATGCAGACAAATTTTTATGAGGATGAAGACCGTACCCCTCAGGAGAAGTATTGGGATACAACCCAGGTAGTTCTGAAATCCGCTGGTATGGGTGTAAAGAAAGAATTCCTCAACTTCAAATGTCCTTTAGATGTTGGATTTAATGGATGTGAATTCGGACCAGATAAAGAAATTAAAACCTTTGTTTGCGCTAGAAACTATGCAGATGGATATCCACCAACAGCGATTCCGGATTACTTTATCTGCCATCAGGTAGTAGATGTAGAAGGCGGTATCGAGGTTCGCACAAGAATCTGGTACGGCTGGACCGTAAGATATGGCAAGAACTATAAGCAGCTTCCAGACGAGTTCCGTATGGAGCCGATGGTACCGAAGGCTTTAATGCTGGAAAATGCCATTGAATGGGCAAACATTGCAGCAATTCTTCCGTCATTATATGCAGAAGAAAAAGACAACTAAGGGGGTAGAAAAATGATCAGAACGAAAATTAATATTGAATACGACCCGACAAATTGCGTAGGCTGCAAACTTTGCTACAAAGCTTGTTTCGTTGATGTTATTCGTTGGGACGAAGAAAAGAAACAGCCGATTTTCCAGTATCCGGATGAATGCGAACATTGCTATTACTGCATGTCCGTATGCGCAAAGGACTGCATCAAGATTATGCCTCAGTTAGAAACTCAGAGCTTCCGTCAGAGTTTTGATATGTATCGTATCAAGAAGGAGGGCAAATAATGGGAAAAGTAGATTTTGAAGTAAAAAGAATATCCACAGACCTCCTCATTGCGGGCGGTGGTATTGCTGGTTTAACAGCCGCTGCAGCAGCAAAGGAGAAAAATCCGGACATTGATATTACAATTGTTGAGAAAAATACCACTGGTTACGGTGGAAGAGCCAACAAAGGCGGCGGCGTTCTTCAGTGGTTTGATCTGGAGCATATGGACCCGGACGAATTCGTAGAATATCATGTTCACAGCGTAGGCTGCTACTTAAATGATCAGCTGCTGATGCGTAAATATGTTGCTATGAATAATATCATGATCGAGCGTATGATCGGATGGGGAATCAATGTTACTATCGACAACCCGATTCCTACCGGCCCTATGACCGCGATTATCGGCATCGATCTGGATATTACCTTAAGAATGAGAAGAACCGTTGAGAAGATGGGCACTCATATTATTGATAAAACAGTTATCTCTGACCTTCTGACCGATGGTGATAAGATTACCGGTGCGGTAGCATACAGCATTCTGGATGGTACCTTCTATATTATCGAAGCAAAGGCAGTTATCATCTGCACCAGCTCCCAGTCTTATCGTGTTGCTCCTATGTGGAGTAATGGACGTGGTGATGGTACTGGTATGGCTTACCGTGCAGGCGCTGAAATGAGAAACCCTGAGTTCGGTACCTTCACACAGCTGTTCAAGAAAAATGCCATGCATGAGTGTGTATATGGTGAGAATAATATGTACAATGCCCGTGGAGAGAACTGTACACAGAACTTCCGCAGATTCTCCGAATCCGATATTTCTGCATCTACCGTTCGTGAATGGTATGAGCAGATGAGTTCCGGCAAGGGACCTATCTACCTGCATCTTCCAAAACAGGGCGGTGGCGGAATGAACGCTATTTGGAATCGTCCTTATGGCCAGAAATTCTGGGATCTGAATCATGCGGATGAAGCTTTAGATCCGGAAAACGAAGTACTTCCAGGTCTGGTAGGCGAGCAGTCTCCAATTAAGACAAATGAATTCATGGAAACAACCTTAACTGGCCTTTATGCAGCTGGCGATGCTTGCTATACCGGCTCTGCAGCTTGTGGCGCTGTACCAGCGCCTCCAGGACGTAACAGAGGTTCTGGTATCCTCCATGCTGTATTCTCCGGCATCGTTTCCGGTGAATCTTCTGCAGAGTTCTTAAGAACTGCAGAGGCAGGACAGATTGACGAAGCACAGGTTGAAACTCTGAAAGCGAATGCATTCGCTCCACTGGAGAGAGAAGAAGACACCGATCCTCTGGACCTTATCGATATTATCCATGACATCGTTTGCCCATGCGAGAACTTGATTTTCACCTCTCAGCACAGACTGGACTTCTGCATGCGTAAATTAGAGAAAGCGAAAAAACTTCTTCCAAGCCTGAAAGCAGATGACTTCCATGGCATGATGATCTGCCATGAAGCAGAGAACATGGTTCTTTGTACCGAGCTTATGCTTCGTGCAGCTTCCATGAGAAAAGAATCCCGTGGCTGGTTCCAGAGAGAAGATTATCCAGAAACAGATAACGAGAACTGGCTGAAATGGATCTGCATCAAGAAGGGCGAAAACGGAGAAATGGAATTATACACCGAAGACATTCCGATTGAAACCTATCCGTTCCAGCTTCCAGTAGAAGAAGAATAAGAAATAAACCCCTCGAATATAATATAAAAACACGGTTGACAGGAATCTTCCTTCAACCGTGTTTTACTTTTCTTATCGTTGCTTGTCTGGGCAAAAGTTATTTCTTATCCAAAGTATCTTTCTAATAAGCCTTTGAATGCTTTGCCGTGTCTTGCCTCATCGCGAGCCATTTCATGAACAGTGTCATGGATAGCATCTAAGCCAAGTTCTTTCGCTTTCTTAGCAAGTTCTGTCTTTCCTGCAGTTGCGCCGTTTTCAGCTTCAACTCTCATTTCAAGATTCTTCTTTGTAGAATCGGTTACAACTTCGCCTAAAAGCTCTGCAAATTTTGCTGCATGTTCTGCTTCTTCAAAAGCAGCTTTTTCCCAGTATAAACCGATTTCCGGATAGCCTTCACGGAAAGCTACACGTGACATAGCCAGATACATACCTACTTCCGAGCATTCGCCGTTGAAGTTATCTCTTAAGCCGGAAATGATTTCTTCTGGAGCTTCTTTGCCGATTCCTACGATGTGCTCAGCAGCCCATGTCATTTCTCCGTCACTCATTTTTTCAAATTTGTCAGCAGCAGCTCCACAGATTGGACATTTTTCAGGAGCAGAATCTCCTTCATGCACATAGCCGCATACTTTACAAACCCATTTTGCCATTTTATGTTCCTCCTAGTTGATATTTTAATTATGTTTAATTTTCTCCACTTCAAATCTTACCTTATTCGTCTCCTTTTTTCAATGAAGTCTATGAAAAGTACAGAAAAGAAACTTAATCAAATCTTAAGCATTTTGCCTATTTCTTATTAAAGCCTGTATGAAGTAAAATAAGACCATCGAAGGAGGACTTAATTATGTCGACTATTTTAATCTGTGACGATGAGCAGGACATTGTGAATGCGCTGAAAATTTATTTATCGGACCCGGATTATGTTCTGCTGGAAGCTTCTAACGGCAAGGAAGCTTTAGAAGCTGTAAAAGAGCAGGAGATAGATCTGATTCTGATGGATATTATGATGCCGGTCATGGACGGCATCACAGCCATGACGAAGATCCGGGAAAGCAGTAATGTTCCCATTATTTTGCTGACGGCGAAAAGCGAAGACACAGATAAAATTTTAGGACTGAATGTTGGCGCAGATGATTACATCACGAAGCCATTTAATCCTTTGGAGGTTACTGCCAGAGTCCGCTCCCAGCTGAGAAGGTACCTGAAACTGGGCAGCAGCGTGCAGCAGCCGGATAGCTTTAACATTGGCGGAATCGAGCTGGACGACGTGGCCAAAACCGTAAAGGTGGACGGCGATGAAGTGGCAGTAACGCCGAAAGAGTTTGAAATACTGAAGCTCCTGATGGCCAACCCGGGAAAGGTGTTCTCTCCGAAGGAAATTTACCAGACCGTTTGGAAGGAAAAGCCTTTTGGAACAGACAACACGGTAGCGGTTCATATCCGCCATCTGCGGGAGAAAATCGAAATCAACCCATCAGAGCCGCGTTACATAAAAGTCCTATTTGGACAGGGCTACAAGTTCATGGAGGAACGAAAGAAATGAAAAACTTTTTACGGTCCATTGCCGGAAAGATAACGTTATATATTGTTTGCACCCTTTGCGCATTTATTTTCACCTGCAGCATTCTGGGCTGGATTGTAGCCTATGATGATGCCGCCAGTTGCAATCTGGATTTTTATTCGAACACGGAAGAAGAAATTGTTACCAAAAAGGCGGGAAATTATCTCTATCCGGAAATTCACAGCATTCTGAGCAACTTATTGTCACACCCGGAGGGAAAGTATCCTTCTTTTGCCTATGAAATCTATGACAAAGAGGGAAAGCTCCTGTTCAAATCCGAAAAAGATCTGGATCCGAAAACGACCTTTGAGTATGGATTTATGGCGAATGAGGTGGATATGGGAGACCATAACATGGACACCATCATTATTTATGACAATTGGCACTGGTCTAATGAAAGCGATATGAGCTGGGCGGATTATGTGGCAAAGGCGTCTATCGTTCCGGACACCTGGTATGCAAAGGAGATTCACCGAATTGAAATCTGGACCCACATAGAATACTCCCTGCGGTATTGGGTATATGTAATCGGAGCTATAGCAGCGATTCTCATGATGGTTACTTTTATTATATTGCTCTGCGTTTCCGCTCGCCGGCCGAACAGTGACGGGCTTCATCCAGGCGTATTGAACAAAGTGCCGTTTGATGTCATGCTGGCCTTGTACTGCCTGGGATTTACCGGCGCTTTCTGGCTGTTTATGGCAATTGGATATACATCTATCGGTATTATGACAACGCTGATTACCGGAGGAATTTTGTTCCTGGCAGCAGTGCCTTTGCTGATCGGATTGGGCATGAGCATTGCGGCCCGCATTAAGCAGCACAACCTGTTTAAGAATACCGTCATCTGGCGGCTGTTGAAACTGATCGGACGATTCTTCCGCTGGCTTTCGAAAAGTCTGCCGGTTGCATGGAAGGCAGCTTTGATTGTAGCCATTATTGCATTGGCGGAGCTGATTGCAACCTTTGGGTTCTGTAATTGGTATCCGGATGAATTTGTAGGTTTTGCGATTTTGGAAAAATTGGTAATTCTCGGTCTGGCAATTTATGCAGCCGTATGCTTCAAGCGACTGAAGAAGGGCGGCGAGGCTCTGGCCAGCGGCAATCTGGAATATATCGTAGAAACGAAGGGCATGGTTGGCGACTTTAAGAGCCTTGGCACGAATCTGAACAGTCTGGGCGAAGGCATGGCTGTTGCAGTAGAAGACCGTATGAAGAGCGAGCGCATGAAGACCCAGCTCATTACCAACGTGTCCCATGACATCAAGACGCCGCTGACGTCCATCATCAATTATGCTTCCCTTATTAACGTGGAGCCTTGTGACAATCCGGTAATAAAGGACTATTCCGAAGTTTTGGTAAGGCAGTCGGAGAAATTAAAGCGCTTATTGGAAGATTTAGTAGAAGCATCAAAAGCCTCCACGGGAAATCTGGATGTTAATCTGATGCCATGCGACGCCTGCGTATTTTTGGAGCAGTCCAGTGGTGAGTACGAAGAAAAACTGGAGAAATCGGAGCTGACGTTAGTGACCCAGATGCCGGAAGAAGCAGTGAAGATTATGGCGGACGGCCGACGCATGTGGCGGATTTTCGACAATCTGATGAACAACATCTGCAAATATGCGCAGCCGGGCACCAGAGTTTACATCTCTCTGGAGAAAGAAGAGGGAGAGGCAGTCATTACCTTTAAGAACGTTTCCAGGGAAGCCCTGAACATGAGCGAAGAGGAGCTGATGGAGCGGTTCACCCGTGGCGATTCTTCCAGAAATACGGAGGGCAACGGTCTGGGACTTTCCATTGCCAAGAGCATGGCGGAGCTGCAGAAAGGTTCCCTGAATGTGGTAATCGACGGCGATCTTTTCAAAGCCATCCTCCGCTTCCCACTGATTGGGGAGTAAGAAATACATGCGTGAAACGCTTTTACAAAGAAGTCTGCGTAAGCGACAATGATTCACGGAAAAAATCCAGTTATGAATGATTTTTAATTTGCCTTAAAACTAATTTGATAAAATCATTCACAACTGGAGTTTTTTCGATATTTGCGTTAACACAACATTAGCGCGTGAGGAGAATGCAAGCGGGCCATATGTTTCTTCAGAAAAATCACAAATAATCGCTGAAATCGTGGTATATTATTATTGATAAAAAGGCCTTCGAATCGCAGGTCAGATGCCACAGAAGAGTTATTATCTTGGAAAGCCCGACGTATATAAAGCAAGCATGAAACAACGCATTAAAAATCATCCAATCTTATTCGCTATAGTGACATTTTTCGTTCTGTTCATCGTGTTCGGCACAATTGCCGTCTGCGTGAGCACGTCTTATTCCATATACCTGGACCATGGAACCAACCAAGAAATTACCAACATTCAGGTGGAACTGAGCGATTCTTCAGAGAACGCTGACATTCCGGCGAAACCGAATGGCGAAAATGGAAACGTCAATATTGTCGATGTTACGGATATAAAGGTGGGGGACGATTGGTCAAAGGTTACCATCCATGCGAAGAAATCGGGTAAGGCACAGCTGGTACTCAGCTACGATATCAAAGACGCAGAGGGCAACATGTCCAACCACCGGCTGGGCATGCAGATTACCGTGAACAAGCTCAAGGGCATCTTTGTCGGCTCCGGCTTCAGCAATTACGCAGGATTCCCGTTAACCTACTATGGCCTGACGGTTTACCTGGGCCTGATGTTTTTCTTCTTCCTGTGGCTGAAGAAGCAGAGAACCCAGGAGAATTACTACTCCTACAAAACCATTACTGCGTGGGCCGGCATTCTGTTTTTCGGCGCCATGTTCCTGGTTTATCTGTTCTGCTCCGTAATGGTTACGGTATGGCTGAAAAACCTGAATGTAAAACTGATGACGCTGCTGACCAGCAACGCCATGACGGCCCTGACCCTTGTGGCAACGCCTTTCGTCATTGCCTTTGCCATATCCATGGCCCACAGCAACATTTCCCTGATGAAAAACGAAGGCAAAAAACTCCGGAATATGTACGGTATCTTTGCCAGCATTCTGCTGTTTATTGGAACCGGCGTTATCATAGGTCTGTTCCTTTTGAACGTAAACATGGGCCGGGACAATTATGCCATCGCTGTTATTTATTCCATTTGCAGCGCATGCTTTTCCGTTTTTCAGTATATGCTGGCGGCGTCCATTATCACGGGAATTACTGCGGGTTACCGAAAAATAGGTTACGGCAAAGACTATATTATTATTTTAGGATGTGCCATAAAAAAAGACGGAACCCTGTATCCGCTGATCCGGGGCAGAGTGGACCGGGCCATCCAGTTCTGGAAAGAACAGAAGGAAGCTACGGGCAAGATTGCAACCTTTATCCCGTCTGGCGGAAAAGGCTCCGACGAAATCTTATCGGAAGCTCAGGCCATGACAAACTATCTGCTGGAGCAGGGGATTCCGAAAGAATACATTATTCCGGAAACCAATTCAAAAACAACATTGGAGAACATGAAGTTCTCGAAAGAAATCATAGAAGAGCGTGACAAAGACGCCAAAGTCGTTTTTTCAACCACCAATTTCCACGTATTCCGCAGCGGCATTTTTGCTGCCAGTATCGGATTGAAGGCGGAGGGAATCGGCGCCAGGACGAAATGGTATTTCTGGCCAAATGCCTTGCTGAGAGAACTGTTGGGAATTTATGCCACCCGCCGGAAACTGGAGCTGGCCATTACCATCGGCGTGGCGATTCTTGCAGGAATTTCCGGTTTTTTATACTGCCTGATTGCGTAAAACGATATCGGTGCAAAGTGGCACCAACGAGTATTTTTACCATGAAATCCAGCCCTAAGGCTTGATGATAAATTTTATTTTTTAGGAGAGTGCTTTTTGAGAAAGAACAACACATTGGAGATTGTAGGCTGACCGGGAGGTTTGCAGACAATCAAACAAACCTCCCGCTGCTAGCATTGAAGTCGACAATTTTCAGGAGGAAAAATAATGAATAAAAATGACAATATCATTCGTTTAGAAAAAGAAGAAGATTACAGAGAAGTTGAGTTTTTAATCCGCGAGGCGTTCTGGAACGTTTATCATCCAGGATGCAGCGAGCACTATGTAATGCATGTGCTCCGTGATGATCCGGCCTTTGTTCCGGAACTGGATTTCGTCATGGAACAGGACGGAAAAATCATCGGACAGAATATGTTCATGAAAACCATTATCGAGGCTGATGATGGACGGACCATTCCGATTCTGACTATGGGTCCGATCTGTATTACACCGGAACGGAAACGTCAGGGCTATGGAAAAGAACTGCTGGATTTCTGTCTGGAAAAGGCAACGCAGATGGGCTTTGGCGCCGTTCTGTTTGAAGGAAACATCCGTTTTTACGGACATTGCGGCTTCGATTATGCCAGCAAGTTTGGCATCCGCTACCATGACTTACCAGAAGGCGCGGACGCATCTTTCTTCCTCTGTAAGGAACTGATTCCGGGTTATCTGGATGATGTGATCGGCGTTTATCAGACTCCTCAGGGCTATTACGTAGATGCAGCCGAAGTGGAAGAGTTCGATAAAAATTTCCCGGAAAAGAAAAAGGAAGTCCTTCCGGGCCAACTGGTAGACCGATGAAATGGTTATTGTCTAAAGAACGATTGATCGGATGAACAAATCTGAGAGAGGAAGTAAGAGAATTGCCATGGAGAAACTTCAAAATTCTTGAGCGAAAACGAATAAGGGATGGAGCGCATGGGAAAATGCCTGTGCGCTTCACCAAAATCTTAAGGAGAAAAATGGATTATACAGAAATTAATTCACAGACCATCGATCGATGGGTAGAAGAAGGATGGGAATGGGGAAAACCTATTTCTCATGAAGAATATATGGAGGCCAAAGCAGGAAACTGGTCGGTGAAGCTGACGCCAATAAAATCCGTTCCGAAAGAATGGTTTCCGGATTTGAAGGGGCTAAAAATATTAGGGCTGGCATCCGGTGGAGGCCAGCAGATGCCTGTTTTTACGGCCGGAGGAGGTCTGTGCACGGTGCTGGATTATTCCAAGAAGCAGCTGGAAAGCGAAGCTCTCGTGGCAGAGCGGGAAGGCTATGAGATTAACATCGTTCACGCCGACATGACGAAACCGTTGCCTTTTGAGGACGGAACTTTCGATATGATTTTCCATCCGGTATCCAACTGCTATGTTAAAGACGTTTCGCATGTATGGAAGGAATGCTTCCGCGTCTTAAAGCCTCAGGGCATTCTGATGTCCGGACTGGATAACGGTATGAATTTTATCGTGGACGAAAAGGATGAATCGAAAATTGTGGAGTATCTGCCTTTTGACCCGCTGGTGAACGAGCGGCAGATGAAGAACCTGCAGGCGGACGACAGTGGCGTGCAGTTTTCCCATACCCTGGAAGAACAAATCGGCGGACAGCTTCGGGCTGGCTTCGAGCTGCTGGATGTGTATGAGGACACCAATTCCGAAGGCTTCCTTATGGAGCATGGAATCCCGGCCTTCTGGGCAACTCTGGCACGAAAAAAAGAGGAGTAATATGAAATATTATCAGGAAGTCACATTGAAAAATGGACAGCAATGCATCCTGAGAAGTGGAACAGAAGAGGATGCAAAAGCGGTATTGAACAATATGGTCCGGACCCATGCGGAGACCGACTTCTTGCTCAGCTATCCGGATGAAATAGAATCCGACGAGGCGGAAGAGGCAAAATACCTGAAGGGAAAAGAAGAAAGCGACAAGGAAGTCGAAATTCTTGCCATTGTAGACGGACGGATTGCAGGTTCGGCCGGCAATGATGCCATCGGCAAAAGATTCAAGTCCAGGCATCGGGCGGAATTTGGAATCAGCATTGAGAAAAAATTCTGGGGACAGGGCATAGGCCGTCTGCTGACGGAAGCCTGTGTGGAATGTGCCAAAGAAGCGGGATATTCGCAGCTGGAATTAGAGGTTGTGGCGGAAAATGAAAGAGCCATTTCCCTGTACAAAAAAATAGGTTTTATTGAGTATGGAAGAAATCCAAAAGGCTTTTTCTCCCGCAGCGGAAAATATCAGGAAGTCATCCATATGCGAAAGGACCTGAATCAGTAATTGGAATGAAGTAACTTTTCAAAGGATTTGAGAAAAAGCTTCATGGTTTCGTAATAAACGGGAAAGGAAAAGAAATGGAAGAAGAATGCTTAATCTGTAAAGCACCATTGGAATATTTGCAGGAAGATGTGGAGATGGAATGTGCCATCTGCCATAAAAAGGAAATGAGCAAGACCCGTTGCGTGAACGGTCATTATGTCTGCAACCAGTGCCACACCCAGGGCATTGACAACATTTTTGGTGTCTGCCTGAATACAGATTCCAAGAATCCGGTAGAGATTATGAAGAAGATGATGAATCTGGAATTCTGTCATATGCATGGTCCGGAGCATCATATTATGGTAGGCTCCGCCCTTCTGACGGCATATAAAAACGCCGGCGGAGACATTGAACTGGAGACCGCTCTTTCCGAGATGAAGAACCGTGGCCAGAATGTGCCAGGAGGCGTTTGCGGTTTCTGGGGCGCATGTGGTGCAGGCATCAGCTCCGGAATTTTCATTTCTATTATTTCCGGATCCACCCCGTTAGCGCAGGAGCCTTGGGGGTTATCCAATAAAATGACCTCCAGGTCTTTGGAAAATATCGGGAATATCGGCGGTCCACGCTGCTGCAAACGCGATTCCTTCCTTGCCATTCTCACTGCAATTGATTTTGTGAAAGAACATTTCGGCGTGGAAATGGAAAAGCCGGAAATTGTCTGCGAATATTCTGCTAAGAATAATCAGTGCATCGGAAAGCGCTGCCCGTTTTCCAAACAGAATCATTAAGAAATTTGAGTGCCGATACAGAAGCATCGGCACTTTAATTTGAACATTAAAAACAAGTAATCGTAATATTTAAGCATCTATGATATATTAATTCCAGAAGAAAAACGAAGAGGAGAACCTATGAAAACATATTTACATTATCCAATGAAAGCCCTTGTAAATTGCCGTGACCTTGGCGGTATGCCTACGGCAGACGGTGGCGTTACCCGTTTCGGTGTATTAATTCGTTCCGAACTTCCTACGGATCTTCCGGAAGAAGACCTTGCATTCTTCAAGGAACTGAATGTTACCACATCCATCGACCTTCGTACCGGAGACGAAGTAAATACTAGTCCAAGCGATTTCAAAACTTGCGGTTTTATCGATTATAAGCACATCGGCGTTATGAGCCAGCAAGCAGCGGTTGGTAGCGAAGTAAAGAAACCTGCAGCTCAGGAAAAAGCAGAAAAACAGGCTCCTACAAAACCAGGCGAGGCATCC
>JAZUGA010000120.1:0-2575 GCA_045640945.1 Lachnospiraceae bacterium
TTACTGGGATGATTATATGAAAGCCTTTGAGGTATGCATTAACGAAACTGCCCGGGAAAATACTCCTTGGTACATTGTTCCTGCAGACCATAAATGGTACGCACGTCTTGTAATTTCCAGAATCATTCTGGATGAACTTAAGAAAATGGACCCACAGTGGCCGGTTCTTACGGAAGAAGAAATGGAACAGCTGGCAAGTTACCGTGCACAGCTGGTTCTGGAAACCGAGCTGGACAACATCGTTGTGGACGAGTCGACGAAAGGCTTCCGTGTAAAACCTGCAGACACCGCAATTGCAAATGCAATCAGTGCAGATTCCGAAGCATTAAAGAAAAAGAAATTCCAGAAGTATCTGAAGCAGTCTGCTTTTGAAATCTTCAAGAATACCTATGGTGTTGACGAAGACCATCTCGAGGTTTTAGGTTCCGTTTACCTGAACTATGAAGAGCAGGAAACTGCTGCAGAAATGGAAAATGCGTCGATTATCAACCAGTACTATAACGACAAGAAGAGAGCGCTGAAGGAACTGTCGGAAGAACTGGGCAAAGAAGGCAAGAAGATCTACGAGAAATTCAAGAAGGCTGCGGAAGAAAGTGGCGCAAATTATGAAATCAAAGCCAACGAATTATATAAACAGTATTCCGACTGCCTGACCAGAAGCATTGAAAGATTCGAGAAAGAAATCGCAGGCAGAAGCCGTAACTTAGATAATTCTCTGAAGAAATTTGGCTCCGACGTAAAACGCCATTTCACCAATCACCGGAAGAAAGCGGACAAGCTGGTTCTTCTGATGAAGGACGAATTCGATGAGAAATTTGCAAAATACGATGCAGCTCTCCGCGAACTGAAGCTGGCAAAAGAAGCGATGGAAGTAACCGCGGCTCAGGAAGAAACTACAGCGGAAGAAAACGCAGAAGAATAAAAAGTAACTGGGAATCAACCCGGTTTCAGGATAAAAACATTAAATTTTATATAAAGGGAAGAAAGGAACGAATTATGAATCCTATTAACACAACCACTCTTCATCCTTACAGTAGAAGCGTATCCATTATCGGTGTTGGATGTTCACCATTCATGAACACACTGGATAATCCGGAAACTGCCGGCTTAACCGAAGGCGAGCTTTTTGGATATGCTGCATACAAGGCAATGGAAGATGCAGGCATCCGTCCAAAGGACGTTGATTACTTCTTCCATGGAGAAGCAAACCCATTCTACTGCTCAAACTACATTACACCGAACATTCAGGTTTCTGAATGGTTTGGCATGAGAGGCAAAGGCTCCATCCATCATTCCGAAGCATGCTGCACCGGTTACTTAGCATTAGAGCAGGCTGTTAACGCAGTAGCTTCCGGCAAATACAATGTAGTACTTTCCGGCTGCGTAGAATTTGGTGATGCTATCGTTGATCCAAACAAGCCATCCTTCATGAGAAGAAAATTCGACTTCTTCGAATTCCAGGAATCCTTAAAATGGATCTATGACAACACTTATACCCGTGAAATGATGTGCGGACCAAACATTCATCAGGATGATGCTGCTGAATGGTACAAAGCAAAATACGGTCTGACCGATGAGCAGATGGATGATACTTTAATCCATATGGCAATCAACTCCAGACGTGGTGCGGTTCTGAACCCATTATCTATTTCAAAACAGACCTACGAAGAAATCGCAAAAGAAAACGGTTTCGATGATGTTATGGAATACATGAAATCCTTCTACAACCCAATGATGTCCGGAAACTTAAGAGCATCCGGCCTGGAACTGAAATGTGACGGCGCTGCAGCCTGCATCGTTTGCCCAACCGAAATGGTATCTGAATTCACAGACAAGAAGGGTATCGAAGTTTTAGGTATTGGTAATGCTACCCGTGAAGCAAATCAGCCACACGTAGAAGTTATCGGAACACAGGAAGCTACCCGTCAGGTATATGAGCTGACCGGCGTTAAACCAGAAGAAATCGACATTCTTTATGCAAACGACTTCTTCATTACTTCTCAGCTGATCGCTGCAGAAATTGCTGGTTACCTGCCAGAAGGCGAAGGATGGAAATACTTCATCGATGGCCGTACCGCTTTTGATGGTGACAAGCCGATTAACACAAACGGTGGAAGATGCTCCTTCGGTCATGCTCATGCAGCAAGCGGATTAGCAGATCTTTACGAAGCAGTTCTGCAGATGCGTGGCGAGTGCGGCGAACGTCAGGTTAAGAAACTTCCTAAGACAGCATTCTTAAGAGGCTTCGGCGGCGCACAGAATCTTGCATCAATCATTCTTCGTACAGCAGAATAAGGAGGTTTGACATGGGTGTTAAATTAGAAAAAGTTGTTAAAACTTATTACGATAATTTAGAAGAAGGCAAAATCACAGGCCGTAAATGCTTAGAGTGCGGTGCTGTGGAATGGCCACCAGTATTAGTATGTAACACATGCGGCTGCGCAGACATGGAATGGATTGAAATGAGCGGAAAAGGAAAACTTTTACAGTTCGTTATGCCTGCAACTATTACGAAAAAAGATGAAATGAAAGACATTAAGCCATATGTATTCGGCGTTGTTGAAGTAGAAGAAGG
>JAZUGA010000121.1:0-21948 GCA_045640945.1 Lachnospiraceae bacterium
CGATTTATCTTTACATTATAGGTTAGAAAATGAAAACAATTTCTATTTTAGGTTCTACCGGTTCCATTGGAAGCCAGACCCTGGAAGTAGTCCGCCAGCACAGCGACCTGAAGGTTGCTGCCATCAGCGGAAACAATAATATAAAACTTCTTGCAAAACAAATTTTGGAGTTTTCTCCAAAACTTGTTTGCGTTTACGACGAAAATAACGTAGATGGCCTTTTTGCAGAATTAATAAACCTGGCTGGTTCCGACTTTGATAAAAACAGTATAAAAGTGGTCAGCGGCATGGAAGGCCTGATTGACGTGGCGGTTTTTGAAGAGAGTGACATCGTGGTAACAGCCATTGTTGGTATGGTAGGAATCCGCCCGACCATGGCTGCCATTCAGGCAAAAAAAGACATTGCTTTAGCCAATAAAGAGACCCTGGTTTGTGCCGGCAGCAGGATTATGGCAGAGGCAAAGAAACAGAATATTAACATTTATCCGGTAGACTCAGAGCATAGTGCGATTTTCCAGAGCTTGCAGGGAGAACCGGAAAAATCCATTGACAAAATTATACTTACGGCTTCCGGCGGACCGTTCCGTGGCTATACAAGAGAAAAGTTACAGTCCATCCGTTTAGAAGATGCCTTAAAGCATCCAAATTGGTCCATGGGCATGAAAGTAACTATCGATTCTTCCACTTTAGCCAATAAAGGCTTAGAGGTCATGGAAGCGAAATGGTTATTCGATGTAAAACCAGAGCAGATTCAGGTAGTCATCCAGCCACAGAGTATTATTCATTCCGCGGTTCAGTATAACGACGGCGCGATTATCGCACAGCTGGGAACCCCAGATATGAAAATACCGATTCAATACGCCCTCCTTTATCCGGAGAGAAGATATCTTCCGGGAAAGAGAGTGGATTTCTTTGAACTGGGACAGATTACTTTTGAAAAACCGGACACGGATACTTTTAAGGCTTTGAAACTGGCTTATGAGGCGATTACAACCGGCGGTTCCATGCCGACGGTGTTTAATGCAGCCAACGAAAGAGCCGTTAAGATGTTTATTGCCGGAGAAATTTCTTATCTGGAAATTTCTGACATGATTGAAAAAGAAATGAAGGATCATAAGCTGATTCCAGAGCCGACTTTGGACGAAATCATCAGCTTGGGCGAATCCATAATGAACAAATAAAGGATACTCATGAGTTTTATCAGCATCGTTTTATCTATCTTAATATTGGGAGTTCTTATTCTTGTCCACGAATTTGGACATTTTATTCTTGCGAAGAAAAACGGTGTTTTTGTAAAAGAATTTTCTATCGGCTTCGGACCGAGAATCGTCAGCCATGAGGCAAAGAGCGGCACCCGCTTTTCCTGGAAGGCCATCCCTTTTGGCGGTTCCTGCCAGATGTTAGGTGCTTTAGAGGACGAAGACGATGATACCGATGACGAGCGGTCTTTCGATAAGAAATCCGTATGGGCGAGAATGAGCATTATTTTAGCCGGACCTGTTTTTAACTTTTTCCTGGCTTTCATTCTTGCAGTTATCGTAATTGGAACCAGCGGCTACGATCCGGCAAGAGTAACTATTGTTGCAGAAGGTTCTCCTGCTTATGAAGCTGGATTAAGAGAAGGGGATATCATCACCAATTATAACGGAGCTGCCATTAATTTCGGCCGCGAAATCTACATGGAAGAGTATATCCATCCGTTAGAATCGGACAAAGAAAACATAGAGATTACCTATGTCCGTGACGGAAAAAAGGAAAAAATCAGCGTTGCTCCGACGAAAGTAGATTACTATATTTTAGGACTTTCTTATTATGCCAACGAGAATGAGGCGGCTATTGCGGAAATTACGGAAGGCGGTCCGTTCCAGCAGATGGGCTTGCAGAAAGATGATGTAATTCTTCAGATTGGCGATACGGAAATTCATTCCGGAGCCGAATTAGGCCAGTATTTTGACGCTCACCAGATTACAGAAGAGCCGATCCACATTAAATATATGCACCATGGTGTAACCAAAGAAGCGGACGTTACTCCGCAGAAGGCTTCTTCTTATACTTTGGGATTTGATTATAACCTGCAGAATGAGAAAACTAATGTAGGCGGTGTATTTAAATATTCCTTCGCAGAAATGGGTTATCAGATTGCATCCGTATTTAAGAGCATTGGGTTCCTGTTTTCAGACCGAGGCTCTTTGGATATGCTTTCCGGCCCGGTAGGAATTGTGGAAGTTATCGGAACGACCTATGATGCTTCGGTTTCTTACGGTTTTTTAGCAACCTTAATGAATATGCTGAGTATCATCATTCTGCTGAGTGCCAACTTAGGCGTTATTAACCTTCTGCCAATACCGGCCATGGATGGCGGAAAGTTCCTGCTTCTGATTATTGAGGCAATCCGCAGAAAACCGATCAACAAAAAGTACGAGGGCGTTATTACTATGGTCGGAGCCGTTTTACTGATGCTTCTGGCCATCGTTGTTTTGATCAACGATGTTACGAAATTTTTCTGATTCGGGGAAAGAATATGAATCATAGAGAAAAAACGAAACAAATTAATATTGGTGGTGTCGTAATTGGCGGCGGCTCGCCGATTGCAATCCAGTCCATGACGAATACAAAGACTGCAGATGCGGAAGCGACGGTGAAACAGATTCTGGAACTGGAAGAAGCTGGCTGTCAGATTATCCGCTGTACGGCCAATACAGCAGAGGCTGCAAAGGCTTTTAAGGAAATCAAAGAGAGAATCCATATCCCTTTAGTTGCAGATATTCATTTCGATTATAAATTGGCGATTTTAGCCATGGAAAACGGAGCCGATAAAATACGTATTAACCCGGGAAATATCGGCGGAAATGACAAAATAAAGGCTGTAATCGACTGCGCAAGAGAACGGAGCATTCCGATTCGTGTAGGCGTAAACTCTGGCTCCTTAGAAAAGGAACTGGTAGAGAAATATCAAGGCGTAACTGCAGAAGGTCTGGTAGAAAGCGCCTTGGATAAAGTAAAAATAATTGAAGACTTTGGCTATGACAATCTGGTAATCAGCATTAAAAGCTCTGACGTTGTGATGTGTGCGAAAGCTCATGAGCTGATTGCAGAGCAGACCTTATATCCGCTTCATGTAGGTATTACGGAAGCGGGAACGGTTTATTCTGGAAATATAAAATCCGCTTTAGGTTTGGGAATTATTCTGAATCAGGGAATCGGTGATACCATCCGAGTTTCCCTGACTGGAAATCCGATAGAAGAAATCAAATCTGCAAAACAGATTTTAAGAAATTTAGGACTTCGGAAAGAAGGAATTACGGTTATTTCCTGTCCGACCTGCGGAAGAACGGAAATTGATTTAATCGGTCTGGCAAATAAAGTCGAGACTATGTGCACCGGTTATGATCTGCCGATTAAAGTAGCTGTTATGGGCTGCATTGTCAACGGACCGGGGGAAGCAAAAGAAGCAGATATCGGAATCGCCGGAGGAAAAGGCTGCGGTCTTTTAATCAAACACGGCGAAGTAATAAAGAAACTTTCGGAAGAAGAATTACTTCCGGCCTTAAAATCGGAACTGGATCATTGGAA
This sequence comes from Lachnospiraceae bacterium, assembly GCA_045640945.1. Taxonomy (GTDB): domain Bacteria; phylum Bacillota; class Clostridia; order Lachnospirales; family Lachnospiraceae; genus RGIG5612. The sequence goes on from JAZUGA010000121.1 coordinate 3,574, forward strand.
CTGACATGAATTTTTTTGACGTATTTAAAACATTACAAGTTACGGAGCCTTTGAAAAGCGCTTTTGCAGAAGTGAATGTAGCTGCCATTACTCAGGTAAGGACAGGTAATTTTCTGCGCGTAAAAATAACTCCGGACCGAATGATCAATCCGGAATATTTCCGTCAGATGGAAGAAAAAATTGCAGATCAGGTATTGAATAATCTGATGAGCTGTAAAATCGAATACGAAAACGGTTATGAATATGCGGAGGCTGGCTCTGGTGCTTATGGAGCTCCGGAAGGTGCGGCAAATCCTTCCGCGACGAAACCGAAAGATACGGCAAAGCCTCAGTCCTCCTATGCTTCCAATAACGGAGCGCCTAGAAGAAAATATACTTCCAAGAAAAGCGAGCCGGATCCGGATATGCTTTATGGCAAGTCTTTTGAAGGCGTTGCTACGGAACTTTCCGACATTGAAACGGATATGAGAGATGTTATTATCCGTGGCGAGATTTTCGAAAAGGAAATGACCGTTACGAAAAATGGCTTCAAGATTCTGAAACTTTCCGTAACAGATAGAAAAGACAGTATTTCTTTAAAGATTTTCATAAAAGAGGGAGAAGAAGAGCTTCCGGATAAACTGAAAAAAGGCATGGTAATTGAGGCCCGTGGTAAAGTTGAGTATGACAACTTTGAAGGGGAAATCTTAATGACCCGTGTTGCAGGAATCCGTATTTCTAAGACTCCTTTATCTACAAGAATGGACAATGCGCCGAAGAAAAGAGTAGAGCTTCATCTCCACACCCAGTATTCGGACATGGACGCTCTGACACCAATTAATGACCTGATTGATACGGCTGTAAAATGGGGCCATAAGAGTCTGGCAATTACGGACCACGGTGTTGTTCAGGGATTTACGGACGCTTTCCATAAACTGCAGGCCATGGGCGATACAGACTTTAAGATTATCTATGGTGTAGAAGGCTATATCGTAGACGATATGGATGATCCGATCGTTCAGGACCCGGATTCTGACGAAGACATTGAGTTAAGACGGGAAAGCGCGATTCCGGATGAAGTGCCGAAAATTCCGGACCCGGCGGAAGAAGAGCGTATCGAAAAAGTTAAAAAAGACAAGTATTACCACGTTATTATTTTGGCAGCGAATGAAACCGGCAGACGGAACCTGTACCGTCTGGTTTCCTATGCCCATATTAATTATTTTGGCAGAAGACCGCGAATTCCAAAGAGCGTATTGAACAAATACCGGGAAGGACTGATTTTAGGCAGCGCCTGCGTTATGGGCGAGCTTTATGATGCCATTTTGAGCAATGAACCGGAAGAGAGAATCGAGGAGCTGGTAAATTACTACGATTATCTGGAAATCCAGCCGACAGGAAACAACTACTTCCTGGTTCGTAATTATGAGAAAAACAATGACCCGATTTACCGTTCCAAACATAAAGAAGTAAAGGGTCATATGTTAAAAGATATTACGGAAATACAGAAAATCAACCGTCAGATTTACGATTTGGGTAAGAAACATGGAAAACTGGTTGTAGCTACCGGTGACGTCCATTTCCTGAATCCGGAAGATGAGGTATTCCGTCGAATCGTATTAGACAGCCAGAAGTTCTCCGATGCAGACGAGCAGGGACCGTTCTATTACCGTACTACAGAGGAAATGCTGGCTGAGTTCGGTTATCTGGGTGAAGAAATCGCTAACGAAATCGTTATTGAAAATACAAATAAGATTGCAGACATGATTGAAAAAATCGAGCCTGTAAGACCGGATAAATGTCCGCCGGTTATTGAAAATTCCGATGAGAATTTAAGAAACATCTGTTACGAGACGGCTCACAGCATGTACGGTCCGGATCTGCCGGAAATCGTAGTAGAACGTCTGGAAAAAGAGCTGAATTCCATTATCAAAAACGGTTATTCCGTTATGTATATTATTGCCAGAGACCTGGTACAGAAAAGCGTCAGTGACGGATATCTGGTAGGCTCCAGAGGTTCGGTAGGCTCCTCCTTAGCGGCTACCATGTCCGGTATTACGGAAGTTAATCCGCTGAAGCCGCATTACCGCTGTCCGCATTGCTTCTACAGTGAGTTTGATTCAGAAGAAGTCAATGCTTATGCAGGAGGTGCAGGATGCGATATGCCGGATAAAGATTGTCCGGTATGCGGAACTCCTTTGATCAAAGACGGATTTGATATTCCGTTCGAAACCTTCCTTGGATTTAAGGGCGATAAAGAGCCAGATATCGACTTGAATTTCTCCGGAGAATATCAGTCCAAGGCTCACGATTATACCGAAGTTATTTTCGGCAAAGGCCATACCTTTAAGGCCGGAACGATTTCCAAGCTGCAGGATAAGACTGTATATGGTTTCGTAAAACATTATCTGGAAGACCATAACAAATCCATCCGTAAATGCGAAATGAACCGTATTATTGCAGGCTGCACCGGCGTAAAAAGAAGTACGGGCCAGCATCCGGGCGGAATCGTTGTTCTTCCTCATGGAGAGGAAATCTATTCCTTTACTCCGGTTCAGTTTCCGGCCAACGATGCAGAAAAGAATATTGTAACTACCCACTTTGAATATCATAGTATCGACCACAACCTGTTGAAGCTGGATATTCTTGGACACGATGATCCGACCATGATCCGTATGCTGGAAGATCTGACTGGATTTGATGCGAAATCCATAAAGCTGGATAATCCAGAAGTTATGAAGCTCTTTGAGGGAACGGAAGTTTTAGGAATTACGCCAGAGGATATTCAGCATCCGTTAGGAACCTTAGGTGTTCCGGAATTCGGAACAGACTTCGTTATGCAGATGCTTGTGGATACGAAACCGAAAAATTATTCCGACCTGGTACGAATTGCCGGACTGTCTCACGGAACCGATGTATGGTTAGGAAATGCGGAAACGTTGATTAAAGAAGAAAAGGCGACGCTGTCTACCTGTATCTGTACCCGTGACGATATTATGCTTTATCTGATTGGTATGGGTGTTGAGCCTGCGATGTCTTTCGATATTATGGAAGCCGTACGTAAAGGTAAAGTTGCTGCTGGCGGAGCGAAGAAATGGCCGGAGTGGGAAGCTGCCATGAAGGCGCAGAACGTCCCAGACTGGTACTTATGGTCCTGTACAAAGATTCAGTACATGTTCCCGAAGGCCCATGCGGTAGCTTACGTTATGATGGCTTACCGTATTGCGTACTTTAAGATTTTCTATCCGTTAGAGTATTATGCAGCCTTCTTCAGTATCCGAGCTTCTTCTTTTGATTACGAAAAGATGTGTCAGGGACTGGATCACTTAAGAGAAGAAATGGCCATTATCCAGAACCGTATTGAACAGGGAACGGATACCCCGAAAGATAATGACCTTCTGAAATATATGTATAATGTTGAGGAAATGTATGCCCGTGGCTTTGACTTTATGCCAATCGACATTTACAAAGCCGGCGCTTCCAAATTCCGTATTTTCGACGGAAAACTGATGCCTTCCTTCCAGGCAATTGATGGAATGGGTGAAAAGGCGGCCGTAGCTTTAGAGGAAGAAGCAGCAAAGAGCAAGTTCACATCCAGAGAAGATCTGAAGGCCAGAACCAAGCTGTCCGGAACCTTAACGGATAAGCTTTATCAGTTAGGACTTTTAGGAAATATGCCGGAATCCAGCCAGCTTTCCATTATGGATTTCCTGAAATAAAAGTTCTTTTAAAAATTGTAAAATAATAATATAATTTATAACAATAACTGAAGAGACAACTAGAAGAAATGTTCCGTGAAACGGAACGGGCATTCGAGTGAAAGTCTGCTTATGCAGACATCTCATGCCAGAGAGGAGAAAACGAAATGTTACATATTGATCAGGATTTATGTATTCAGTGTAATGCCTGCGTGGAAGAGTGCTCCATGCATTGTCTGTCCCTGGACGGAAATGAAGTAAAATATAATGCGGACAAATGTATTTTCTGCGGTCATTGCATGGCTGTATGTCCAAAAGAAGTTTTATGGATTGATGGAGACGGATATGACATTGAGGAAGTAGAAGAATATCAGTTTATTGATAAAACACAGCCTTATCAGATAAGAAACGATATTATTACCAGAAGAAGCATCCGTTCCTTTAATGATCAGCCAGTTTCTGACATGAAGATTAACAAGATTCTGGAAGTTGCGAAATATGCGCCAACCGCAAAGAACTGCCAGCAGAATGCGCTGATGGTTTTAAATGACCCAGCAGACATTGATGAACTGGTAGCGGATATCTCCGAAAAATTAGGTGAACTTGGCGAATCCATGAAAGAGACCAACCCTAAGGTTGCGGAAATGTTCCTTGCAAAATACAGAGAGTTCAAAGAAGAAGGCAAAGATGGAATTTTCTACGGAGCACCTTTAGTAATTATGGTATTCTCTCCAAGCGATGTAGATGGTACTTTATGTGCAGCTACTATGGCACAGATGATTACGGTTCAGGATTTAGGCTTCTGCTATGTCGGATTAGCAAATGCAGCCATGAATTCTCCGGAATTACGTGCAAAATATAATGTTCCGGAAGATAAGCATTGCGTTCTCTCCATGGCAATTGGTTATTATGAAGCAGAATATTTCTGCACCGTTCCTCGTAAAGAAGTACCAATGATTTATAAATAAATTATATGATCTATGTGACAGGGGACACCCATCGTCTGATGGATGTGAAAAAAATAAATGAAGAGAATTTCCCGGAACAGAAGGTTCTGACCAGAGAGGACTGCCTGATTATTGCAGGCGATTTTGGCGGCGTCTGGACCGGAAATTCGAAAGATGATTCGGTTTTGGATTTCCATAACAACCGGAATTATACGACTTTGTTCGTTGGCGGAAATCATGAAAATTATGACGCTCTTTACAGCTATCCGGTAAGAGAGTGGAATGGTGGAAAGGTTCACAAAATCCGTGAAAATGTTTTCCATCTCATGAATGGACAGATTTATACCATCGAAGGAATGAAATTCTTTGTTATGGGTGGTGCGACCAGTGTAGATAAAATCTTCCGTGAGGAAGGAGTCAGCTGGTGGCATCAGGAGGAACCGGACGAATCGGAACTGAAGGAAGCCTTTGATAATCTGGGCAAAGTAGGAAATAAAGTCAATTACATTATTACCCATACTTTGCCGGAGAAAGTCCGTAAAAGTATTTATGAAGTATATTCGGACTACGTAGATTACCAGAGCCCGGTAGAAAGATTCCTGGATCTGATTATGGAAAATGTAGAATATGACAAATGGTTTGCCGGTCATATTCATTTCGACCGGGAATTTCCAGAATACAAAATGCGCGTACTGTACAATGGGGTAGTAAAAATTTGAAAATGACTGGAAAAAGTCCTTGCCATTTTTACTGCCTTCCCTTATACTAATGCAGTACGTTTTATGGCTCGTTGGTCAAGTGGTTAAGACGCCGCCCTCTCAAGGCGGAATCAGGAGTTCAATTCTCCTACGAGCTGCTAAAGGAAGAGCAGACCGCTCTTCCTTTTTTATATTAAAATTTCAATCATGAATATAAAGGAGAATGAAATGGGTAAAATAGTATCTGCATTACCAGCGAACCGATTTGCAAAATATGGACTGACCTATCCGGAAGATTGGGATATGGTTTTTGGCAAAGACCGGATTTCAACCGCCGAATTATTAGAACTATCAAGAGATGCAGAAGTATTGGTTATCGGCTCTCCTATGGCAGTGCCAAGAGATTTTATGGACCAGTGTCCGAATCTGAAATTCATTCAGGTAGAAGGTGTAGGCTTTGATAAAGTAGATCTTGTTGCCGCAAAAGAAAAAGGAATTATAGTCAGCAACAATAAAGGAATTAATAAAGAAGCAGTAGCAGAGCATACGGTTGGTCTGATGTTAGCAGGCCTTCGCAGAACCGCTTTAGATGACCGCCTGTATCGTACCAAAGGCGGCGCAGCTGCCAGCGCAGATCATTTCGCAAAAGGCGAATGGGAACTGTATGGTAAAACCGTGGGTATGGTAGGCTTAGGCGATATCGGAAAAGAAGCGGTTAAGCGATTAGCAAACTGGGGCTGCAATTTCCTTTACTACGATATTATGAAACAGAGTCCGGAAGTTGAAGCTGCTCTGAATATTAAATATGTGCAGTTAGACGAGCTTCTTGCGGAATCCGATGTTGTTTCCATTCATGTTCCGGTAACGGATCAGACCAGAGAAATGGTCAACAAAGACTTCTTAAGCAAAATGAAGAAAAATGCTTTACTGATCAATACTTCCCGTGGCGATTTAGTAAACAATGAAGACCTTGCATGGGCTTTGGAAAATGATGAAATTTATGGTGCTGCTTTGGACGTAATCACTCCGGAGCCGGCTCCGATAGACCATGTTCTTCTTACTATGAGTGATAAAGCTATGGATAAAATCGTTTTCACTCCACATGCTGGTGGAACTACCAACGAAGTATTCGAAAGAATGCTGGTTTGGTCTATGGATAATGTTAAAAGATTTCTTGATGGGGAAGAGCCACTGAATATTGTAAACAAATAAAAAGGGTTTTGAACAAAAACCGTTTATGAACATGTATATTTTATAAAAAAAGGGAGCTGTTCGCTCCCTTTAATTATTATCTGCAGGAATTATTTTACTGCTGTTTTGGGCTTTTTAATGAGAATTGCCAGAATTAATGCGACAACAATCAAAGCTACGTTAACTAACAGAATCAGCGCGTAAGAGCCGGATGCGTCGAAAAGCTTTCCTGCAAGAGTGGATCCGAAGGAAGCAATCAGCAGGTTCATGTTGAAAATAGAGTAGTTGGTTGGGTAATTCTTCAGTCCGTAGAACAAGCTGGTGAAAGCGGAAATGGTTGGTGTAACGGAACCGAAACTGAAACCGGTAAGAATATAGGATGCAACCAAAATTCCCGTACTATGGCTTTTAATTGACCAAAGGATTAATAACATACCGCATGCGAATAATACGCCGCCGATAATCATAGTAAGGAGACGGCCTAACTTATCAAAGAGCCAACCGAATACGATACGTCCGATACCGTTGAAAATGGAAATAAGACCAACGATCGTAGCGATGGAGCTCATCTGAGCTGCAGTAGCGCTTCCACCCTGAATCCGCATCGCTTCCATGGCCATTGGAGAGCCCTGGGATACAATACCGAACCAAGCCGTAGAAATCAGAACTGCCCAGAAGAAGAACAGCCAGCAGGAAGGTCTCTTCAGCATCGTGATGGTGTTGATTTCTTCGTAGCTTTCAGCTTTTTTCTTAAGCGCTTTCTTAGGAGCAGGAGCCTGCCAGTCATCAGAAGGACGGACAATAAAGAAACCGGCGATAGCCATAACGATGGCAACGATAATACCGAAAATAAGGAAGGTGCTTCTCCAGGCAGGACCGCCGTCAGAAGGTGTAACAGCTGTATAAATCTTACCAATGATAAAGCTGCCGATTCCGTAGCCCATAAGAAGAAGGCCGGAAATCAGACCCTGTTTGTCCGGGAACCATTTTCCTACGGAACTCATGACTGCGTTATATGCAAAGCCAGAAGCTAAACCAGCTAAAATGCCGAAGCCTAAGTACAACATGATTAAGGACTGGGCACGGCTGGATACTACGAATCCAAGAATAAACAGAACTGCAGACAGCCACAGCAAAATCTTCGGCTGACATTTTTTCAGCAACAGACCGCCGCAAAATACGCCGGGGCAGAAGCAGAACATGGTAATGGTAAAAGTAAGAGATAACTGGGCTTTGGTCCACTCCGGATACATGGCTGCGATTGGTGAGGACATGACGGTCCAGGAATAAACCATTCCAGCTAATAACAGAACAATAACGCCGATAATAGCGTAAACCCAACGGTTTAAAGTTTTTTTCATTTTAAGGAAACTCCTTTGATGTCTTCATATTTTATGTTAAAATAGCGAAGGAGATTATAACACTATGTTGAGAAAGTGTCCACAAAGGAAGGAGAAACTCAATGAATATATGTGTATTTGGTGCAGCGAGTACCGATATTGAACAGCAGTATATAGATGATGGCGAGAAATTAGGCTACAAATTAGGACAGGCCGGACATAATCTGGTGTTTGGCGGAGGAGAAAACGGACTTATGGGTGCCGTTGCCAGAGGAATTAAAAAAGGCGGCGGAAAAATAATCAGCGTTGTTCCGAAAATGTTTAAAGGAGATTCCGTAGAAGTTCTGTATAAAGAGTATGACGAGATTTACTATACAAAAAATATGGCTTCCAGACAGGAAAAAATGATTGAGCTGAGTGATGGCTTTGTAATCACTCCTGGCGGCATTGGAACTTATGAAGAATTCTTCGTTGTTCTGGACCTGAAACAGCTGGAAGTAATCCGCAAGCCGATTGCCATCTTTAATTCCCATGGCTATTTCCATGCACTGGAAGCTATGATGCATATGGGATTTGAAGAAAAGTTTATGAGAGAGAACTGTTATAAATTATATAAAACGTTCCAATCTCATGAAATGAGAGCTTTGATCAAATACTTGGAGACTCCGGAAGAAGATGATAATATTCCGGTAAGCGAATACAAATACGGTTGATGCAGAAAAAACAGGCATAAATAAAGCGGTAGGAAATCCTGCCGCTTTTCTATTGACCGTATAAGATTAGTTGTTAGCTTCCTGTTCTTTTGCTGCCAGAACTGCTTTTGCTAACTGGTCTGCACAGCTGGTTCCTTTGCCACCACAGTCATTGCCTAAAAGTTTTGCTACCAGCTCGTCGCCGTTCATTCCTTCTACCAGAATGGAAATCGCTTTTAAGTTTCCATTGCATCCGCCGAAGAATTCAACGTTGCTGATTACATTATTTTCATAATCAAAAGCGATTGCGCGGGCGCAGGTTCCTCTTGTTTTATATTGATATCTCATGTTTCCCTCCGAAAATCTTTTCTTGTGCTGTTATTTTAGCACAGAGTTTTATTTTACAAAAGCATATACTTTTTAAAATTCCCTTCAAAAGGTCAAAAAAGCTTGAAAAATAAAGACTTTTCGCAAATAAACCTTGCAAAGAAAGGAAAATCTGTATATAATTCCACTGTAACATATAGTTTTAAGTAATGAGCGGACCCGAAAGGGCCCGCTCACTTGCTGAGAAAGAATATAAAAATGAAAATCGAAGAAAGAACAGAAGAAATTTTAAAACCGATTATTGAGAACATGAATACCGTTCCGGATGAAGAAGGCATCTGCCATGTATACGAAATCGTAGATGTGGAATATGTGAAAGAAGGAAGCGACTGGTATCTGAGAGCCTATGTAGACAAAGACGGCGGAATTAAGATCAACGATTGCGAAACCATCAGCCGTTCTCTGGAGGCGGAACTGGACAAGGCCGATTTCATAGCAGACGCTTATATTCTGGAAGTAAGTTCTCCGGGACTTACCAGAGCCCTGAAGAAAGAGCGAGACTATGAACGAAATAAAAACAAACCAGTTGAGGTTCATACCTATAAGCCGATTGATAAATGCAAAGAGTTTATTGGTGACCTGAAAGACTGGGATGAGGAAAAAGTAATTCTCGATGTTGGGGAAGAGAAAGAAGAACTGATTGAAATTCCGAAGAAAAGTATTTCTGTAATTAAACAGTACTTCGAATGGTAGTTAGTAATTTGCAAAAAGCATAAAGATATAAGGAGAAATAATTATGGCAAGCGAATTAATGGAAGCATTGGAAATTTTAGAGAAAGAGAAAGATATCAGCAAAGCATCTATTCTCAGCGCTATCGAAAATGCATTGGTTACCGCTTATAAGAACCAGTACAAGAAAAAAGAAGATAGCATTTTAGCAGCTGAAAATGTATTTGCGAAAGTTGATGAAGAAACCGGTGAATTCTACGTTTACGCAGAGAAAACTGTTGTTGACGAAGTAGAAAACGGACTTCTTGAAATTTCCCTGGAAGATGCAAGAAAAATTTATCCACAGTGTGAAGTAGGTGAAGTTGTAAGATTAGCAGCTGAATCCAGAGAGTTCAGCCGTATTGCAACTCAGAATGCAAAGAACGTTCTGATGCAGAACTTACGGGAGCGTGAAAAAGATAACGTTTACGAAGAGTTCCTGGCAAAAGAAAAAGAAATCGCAACCGGCGTTGTTCAGAGATTTAATGACCAGAGCATTACGATCAACTTAGGAAAAGCGGATGGTATCTTAAACGAGAACGAGCAGGTAAAAGGCGAAAGACTTCGCGCTGGCGAAAGAGTAAAAGTTTACGTTCTGGAAGTAAAGAACACAAAGAAATCTCTTCGTATTCTGGTATCCAGAACCCATCCTGAACTTGTAAGAAAACTTTTTGAAACAGAAGTAGCAGAAGTAAAAGACGGAACTGTTGAGATTAAGGCAATTGCAAGAGAGGCCGGCAGCCGTACAAAGATGGCTGTATGGTCGAATGACCCGGATGTTGATCCAGTAGGTGCATGCGTAGGTATGAACGGTATGCGTGTTAACGCAGTTGTTGGAGAACTGAAAGGCGAGAAAATCGATATCATCAACTGGTCCGATAATCCAGCCATCTTAATCGAAAATGCTCTTAGCCCGGCTAAGGTTATTTCCGTACTGGCAGATGATGATGAAAAAACAGCAACCGTAATTGTACCGGATTACCAGCTGTCACTGGCAATTGGTAAAGAAGGACAGAATGCACGTCTGGCTGCACGTCTTACTGGATTTAAGATTGATATTCTTAATGAAACTCAGGCTGCAGACATTCTTGATGAAATATATGACGGCGACTATGAAGATGATGAAGATGCAGAATATTCTGAGGAATATGATGATTCTGAATACGAAGCAGAGGATGCAGAGTAATCCACGCAGGGAGTAATAAACATGTCAGAAAACAGCTTGCCAAAAGATAAAGTATTAATGCAGCTTGGACTTGCTATGAAAGCCGGCAAACTCGTAAGCGGCGAGTTTATGGTAGAGAAAGCAATAAAAGAAGAATTGGTTTATCTGGTGATTGTAGCAAAGGATGCTTCTGACAATACAAAAAAACATTTTTCTGATATGTGTGCTTATCGAAATATTCCAATCCGTTTTTATAGTGAAAAGGAATTCATTGGAAAATGCGTGGGCAAAGAATTCAGAGCAGATGTTGCATTGACTGACGAAGGATTTGCCAAAAGTATATTGAAAAAGATTGATAATTGAGAGTTTTACAGGAGGGATTAGTTTGAGAATACACGAATTAGCAAAAGAACTTGGAATAGATAATAAAGTCTTAACTGAGTTTTTACTGAAACAGGGTGCTAACGTTAAAAGTCATATGAGCACTTGTCCAGACAATCTGATTGAAGTAGCCAGAGCAAAATTTGGCAAAGGCGAAGTAAAGAACGAACCGGTAACAGAAGAAAAACCTGCAATCAAGGCGGTTGCAGTTCCTGATTTCATTGCAAAAGAACAGCCAAAGACTGTTCCTACAAGAAATGCAGAGGGCGAGCGCTTAGAAGATGGCGGAAAACAGATTGCAAAAGTAGAAGCAAAGAAAGCAGCGGAAGCAAAAGCAGCAGAAGGTGAAGTTCCAAAGAAGAAAAAGAAAATCATCGCTGTTTTCAATCCGCAGCATTCCAATACAGAAAAAGGCCGTGCTATGGCCAAAGCGCAGAAAGAGGAGCAGAGAAAAGCAAAAGATAAAAAGAGTCCTTTATCCAATCCTTTTAAATCTGCAAGAGACAGAGTTCCGGATGATGAGAGAGAAGTAAAGAGACCTTTACCTAGCCAGATCCGTCCTGCAAAGGACCGTATTCCGGATGATGAGCTGGCTGCTATGAAAGCAAAAGAGCAGGAAGAAGCAGCAAGAGCCGCAGCAGAAGCTAAGGCAGCAGAAGAAGCTGCAAAAGCTGCTGAGGAAGCTAAGAAAGAAGCAGAAGCGAAAGCCGCAGCAGAAGCAAAAGCTGCAGCAGAGGCTAAGGCAGCAGAAGAAGCGAAAAAGGCAGAAGAAACTGCGAAAGCTGCAGAAGTAAAAGCTGAGCCGGAAAACAAGAAACCAGAAATGCCAAAGAAGGAATTCAAGGCAGAAAACAATAAGCCTGCAGAAGGTAAGAAACCGGAAAACAAAAACGATAAATCAAAAGAAAGCGAAGCAATTAAATCCCTGAGAGCAAAAATCGTTAAGGGTACCGTTTCCGTAAGTGATATTCCGGTAAATCGTTCTTCCAAAGACAATAAGAACAACAATAACCGCGATAACAGAAATAATAATCGTGATAATCGTGACAACCGCGATAATCGCGATAACAGAAATAATAACAATCGCGATAACAGAAACAACAATAACAATAATCGTGACAATCGTGATAACCGCGACAACCGCGATAACCGCGACAACAGAAAACCTCAGGGAAATAACAACAATTTCCAGAACAGAGGAAACAATAATAACCGCAACAGCCAGTCAGCTCCTGTATTAGAGGATTCTAAGGGCAAAGGCAAAGGCGGAAAGCAGAGACATAACGATAAACAGCACGGCGATAAATTCGATCGTCTTGAGAACGAGAAAGCTGCACAACGTCAGCAGAAGCAGGAAGAACAGGTAAAAGAAGAGATTAAGGTTATTACTCTTCCGGAAACCATTTCTGTAAAAGACTTTGCTGCAAAACTGAAAATGCAGCCGGCAGCGCTCATTAAGAAAATGTTCTTAGCTGGTCAGATTCTTACGGTTAACGATTCTCTGGATTATGAAACAGCAGAAGCTATCTGCCTGGATATGGATATTCTGGTAGAGCATGAAGTAGAAGTTGACTACATTGCAGAGCTTCTGAAAGAAGAGGAAGAAGACGAAGCCACAATGGTTAAGAGAGCTCCTGTTGTCTGTGTAATGGGACATGTTGACCATGGTAAAACTTCCTTACTGGATGCCATCCGTAAGACAAACGTTATTGCAAGAGAAGCCGGCGGTATTACCCAGCACATTGGTGCTTATATGGTTCAGCTGCCTAGCGGCGAAAAACTGACCTTCTTAGATACTCCTGGTCATGAAGCTTTCACCGCAATGCGTCTTCGTGGTGCTATGGCTACCGACGTTGCAATCTTAGTAGTTGCAGCAGACGACGGTGTAATGCCACAGACCGTAGAAGCAATCAACCATGCGAAAGCTGCTGGTATTCATGTAATCGTTGCAGTTAACAAGATTGATAAACCAGGCGCAAACGTAGATAAAGTTAAACAGGAACTGACCGAGTACGGTCTGGTTGCAGAAGACTGGGGCGGTGACACAATTTTCTGTCCTATTTCTGCAAAGACAGGCGAAGGTGTTCAGGAACTCTTGGAAATGGTAATTCTGGATACAGAAATTCTTGACCTGAAAGCAAATCCAAACAGAAAAGCAAGAGGCCTTGTTATTGAAGCGAAGATTGATAAGGGCAGAGGTTCTGTAGCAACCTTACTGGTACAGAAGGGTACCTTAAAAGTTGGTGATCATATTGCTATGGGCGAGTCTTATGGTAAAGTTCGTGCTATGACCAATGACCGTGGCGAAAGAGTACAGTCTGCTGGTCCATCTACACCTATCGAAATTACCGGTATGAACGGTGTTCCAAATGCTGGTGAAGTATTCGTAGCATATGACAACGATAAAGAGGCAAAAGCTTTCGCACAGGTATTCATCGAAGAAAACAAGAAGAAACTTCTTGCCGGAACAAAGAAGAAGACCAACTTAGATGATCTCTTTGACCAGATGAAGGCTGGCGAACTGAAAGAACTTGAAATCATTATCAAGGCTGATGTTCAGGGTAGTGTGGAAGCTATTAAAGAGTCTCTGGAAAAACTTTCCAATGACGAAGTTGTTGTTAAAGTTATTCATGCAGGCGTTGGTAACGTTAACGAGTCCGATGCAATTCTGGCCAGTGCTTCCAATGCAATCATTATTGCATTCAACGTACAGGCAGATGCTGTAGCAAGAGATACCATCGAGCATGAAAAAGTTGATATGAGAAAATACAGCGTAATTTATAACGCAATTGATGATGTAGAAGCTGCTATGAACGGTATGTTAGAGCCTGTTTACGAAGAAGTAATCATCGGCCACGTAGAAGTTCGTCAGACATTCAAAGCTTCCGGTATCGGTATTATCGCTGGTTCTTACATTACAGACGGTAATGTAACCCGTGACGCAAAAGTAAGACTGACTCGTGATGAAGAACTGCTCTTTGAAGGACCAATCGCTTCCCTGAAGAGATTCCAGGATGATGTTAAGGAAGTTAAGGCAGGCTATGAATGCGGTATCGTTCTGAACGGTTTCTCTGACATTCGTGAAGGCGACCGTATGGAAGCTTACATCATGAAAGAAGTTCCTAGAAAGTAAATGATAAACTGGCTGTCATGATTTCATGGCAGCCAGACAGGTAATTTTATGAGAAAAAATTCAGTAAAAAATATCCGAATCAATAACGAAGTAATGAAAGAACTTTCACAGATTATCCGTGAAAGTAAGGACCCTAGAATCCATCCTTTCACCAGCGTTGTGGCAGTAGATGTAGCAACAGACCTTAAAACCTGTAAAGCTTATATTTCTGTTCTTGGCAGCGATGAAGACCGTGCGAATACAGAAAAAGGCCTGAAAAGCGCTGAAGGCTTTATCCGTAGAGAATTGGCTCATCGTCTGAACATGAGAAATACTCCGGAAATTAAATTTATTATTGATACAACCATTGAAGACGCGATGGAAATGATGAAGAAGATTGACGAGGTAAATGGCGTTGAACGTTAGTGATTTCTTAAGCGATGTAAAATCTTTATGCATTACCGGTCATGTTCGTCCCGATGGAGACTGTGTTGGGTCTACTTTGGGTCTTTATACCTATGTCCGTAAAAACTTCCCGGAAATCGAAGTGGACATCTGTATTGAAGAGCCTACGGAGAAATTAAGATTTGTTGCCAACTTTGACAAAATCAAATACAACTATCCGGACCATGCTCCTTACGATCTGATGATCTGTCTGGATGCGGGCTCTCGCGACCGGATCGGAAAAGCAGAAAAATACTTTAAGGCTGCAAAACATACCATCAATATTGACCATCATATTTCCAACACTTTGTATGCAGACGAGAATTATGTTGTTGGAGATTCTTCTTCTGCCTGCGAAGTACTTTATGGATTTTTAGAGGAAGACAAGCTGGACCGGGAGATTGCCATTGCTTTGTATACCGGTATTATTTATGACACTGGTGTATTTAAATACCGCGCAACCTCTCCGGATACTATGATGATTGCCGGCAAGCTGATGAAGTTTGATATTCCTACGGATGAAATTATTGACGACAGCTTTTATGCTAAGTCTTATGAAGAAAACCGTATTTTTGGTTATGCTGTTTTAAACAGTAAACTGGCTTGTGATGGAAAAGTCATTTATTCTTCTCTGACCAAGAAGGACATGCAGGACTTTAACGTTTCTTCCAAAGAGTTAGAAGGAATTGTTCCACAGCTTCGCCTGACACAGGGCGTTCTTGTAGCGATTTTTGCTTATGAAACTCCGGCAGGAGATATAAAAGTAAGTCTTCGCTCCAATGATCCTTTTGATGTTAATGAGATTGCCTGTATGTTTGGCGGCGGCGGACACATCCGTGCGGCGGGCCTGAATATGCAGGGAAAATTAGAAGACTGCATTGAAAAGATTTTAGTGGAAATTGAAAAGAGAATATGAAAAACGGAGTTATCAACATTTATAAGAATAAAGGAATGACTTCGTTTCAGGTAGTATATAAAATCCGAAAGCTTACCGGGGAGTCGAAAATTGGTCATACGGGAACTTTGGATCCGGATGCAGTTGGTGTTCTTCCAATCTGCCTGGGAAAAGCGACGAAACTGGTTGATTTTCTCATGGATACGGATAAACAGTACCGGGCGGTTATGATTCTTGGACAGACTACCGATACCCAGGACATATCCGGAACTGTTTTGGAATCCATGGAAAAGGCTCAGGTTTTGGAAATTCTGAACCAGGAAGGAAACCCGGAGAATAAAATTTCGGAAGCTTTTGAAAAATTCACAGGAACGGTAGAACAGCTTCCGCCCATGTATAGTGCTGTTAAAGTAAATGGCGTGAAACTGGTGGATGCTGCCAGAAAAGGAAAGGAAATCGAAAGAAAGTCCCGTCCCGTAACCGTATATGGATATGAAAACATAAAGGTTTCCGGCTTGGATGAGAGCCCGGAACCGGTTAGGATTTTCTTTACAGTAGATTGCTCCAAAGGAACTTATATTCGAACTCTCTGTCAGGACATGGGAAGTTTCTTAGGCGTTCCTGCCTGCATGGAAAGTCTGGAGCGGACCAGAACCAGTGGCTTGGATCTTTCTACAGCAATCACCTGTGAAGAATTTGAAAAAGAATTTCAGGAAGGAAGAGGAGAGGAGCATATTATTCCGACGGACGCTTTCCTGACAAAATATGGAAGCATTACAGTGACGGACGACGCTGTACGAAAACTGATTTATGGAAACTGGCTGGAGGCTTCCGAATTTGAAAAAATACCAGACGATGTAAAAGACGGAAACGTTTACCGCGTCTACGATAATGAGGAGAATTTCTACGCTTTGTACCGTTTCAGTAAAAAGGACGGATACTTCAAGTGTGAGAAAATGTTTTATGAAGTTAATAACTGATATAGAGAATTTAAAATTAAAGAATTCGATTGTTACTTTAGGAAAATTTGACGGAAATCATATTGGCCATCAGCTGCTGTTTGAAACTGCAGTCGGTCTGAAACAGCCAGACTATTGTACGGTCATTTTCACTTTTGATGTTTCTCCGGCAAAGGTGGTGGGAAAAACTTCGAATGCTTCCCGTACCATTCTTACCCATGAGGAACGTCATTTCCAGAAATACAAAGACGGAATCGATTATGTAGTAGAATTTCCGTTTAATAAAAAGACCATGTCCATGAGTCCGGAAGATTTTGTGAAAGAAATCTTAGTGGATAAACTGGACGTAAAAACCATTGTAGTTGGTGAAGATTTCTGCTTTGGCAAAAACAGAAGCGGTAATGTTCAGACGTTGATGGAACTGGGCAAAGAATACGGCTTTACCGTAAATGCTCTGAAAAAGGTTACCTATCAGCCGAAGGATTATTCCGAGCCTCAGGAAGTCAGCTCCACGCTGATCAAGGAAGAAATCCTAAAAGGGAATATGGAAGACGTTAACGTGATGTTAGGCGGACCGTTCACCATGGTTTCCGAGGTCCTTCAGGGAAAGAAAGTGGGACGTCAGATGGGATTTCCAACCATCAACTTTGATGCTCCCGATGAAAAGATTCTTCCTCCGAACGGAGTATATGCGACGAAGACGAAAGTTAATGGAGAACTCTATAACAGCATTACCAATGTTGGCAACCGTCCTACGTTTGACGACGGAGAGTTCCGTAATGTAGAAACCAATATCTTTGACTTTGACGGAGATGCCTACGGAACGATTGCAGAAGTAATGTTTTACAAGTTCATCCGGCCGGAAAGAAAATTCAATTCACCGGAAGAACTGATGGAAGAAATAGGAAGGAACAAAGAAGAAGTAAAAAGCTTCTTTGAAAAATCAGATAAATGAAAAAGAAAGAAACGATAAGCTTGTTACTGCTTTTCCTTGCAGCAATTATTTGGGGAGTTTCTTTTGTTGCACAGAGTGAAGGTGGAAAAACCTTAGGACCTTTTTCTTTTAACGGAATTCGTCTGTTATTAGGTTCTTTGGTGTTATTCCTGGCAATTAAAATTACAGATAAGGCCGGATTTTCTAAAAAACCGGTTACGAAAGAAGAAAAAAAGAGCCAGTATGTAGTAGGTATTGTCTGCGGATTGTTCTTATTCTTTGCAACCAATACGCAGCAGATTGGAATTAACTTATGTAATTCCACTGGCAAGGCTGGCTTCCTTACCGCAGTGTATATTCTTCTGGTTCCAATCATCGGTCTTATATTTTTCAAACAGAAATGTTCCTGGAATGTATGGGTGGGAGTAGTCATCGCTTTGGGTGGATTATACTTCCTTTGCATTAAGGACGAATTTGTTTTTGCCGCAGAGGACATTCTCCTTCTTCTGGCTGCCTTAGGCTTTGCAGGACAGATTATTACCATCGATGTTTATGGTGGGAAAGTAGATTCCTTAAGATTATCGGAACTGGAATTTTTTACTGCCGGCGTTCTTACCGTTATTATTGCATTGATTGTGGAAATTATTCCTTTTGCCGGTGGTTTTGCCGCGTGGCTGAAAATTTGGACTTCGGCTGGCATCTGGATGGAAATGCTATATATGGCTGTATTAAGCTGTGGTGTGGCATATACCTTACAGGTTTTCTGCCAGAAGAATCTGGATCCAACCATAGCTTCTCTGGCTATGAGTTTTGAGGCCGTACTTGCAAAGTCGGATCGTAGCCAT
>JAZUGA010000122.1:0-3568 GCA_045640945.1 Lachnospiraceae bacterium
TCTCCACTTAATGTAGATGTCTTTCTCACAAGGCTCTTCCGGCCAAGCCCAAACGTCGTCTAAGCTGGTAGCCATCAGACCGTCTGCATAATGGAAGGTGTACTGGGTAATACCGTCTACATGAGGGAATTTGCTTCTAGGGTCGGTACGGCATACGCAGGTAATGCTTTCCGGATCACCGAACAGGAAACGGAAGGAATCTACGTGATGGATACCCATGCCGAAGATTTCCAGTTTGTCATATTCGGTCAGGAACGTCTGCCAATGAGGAATGGCGCGCATCTCAATGGTTGCAACTACGATTTCGCCTAATTCCTTCATATCCAGCAGTTTCTTTAAAGCACGCATGGACTGGTCATAACGCATGTTGGAGTTAATCGCGATTTTCTTTCCATACTGCTCGCCTAAAGCTGCGATTTCTTTTGCACCAGCTAAATCCATAGCAACTGGTTTCTGGCAAAGAATACCTTTTACGTTCGGATTCTTAACAGCTTCTCTTACGATTTCCGGCTGGCAATCTGGTGGATAAGCAATGTCGATAATATCTAAAGTTTCGTCTTTTACCAGTTCCTGCCAAGTATCATAAACTACAGGAATGGCATGCATTTGAGCTACTTCTTCTGCATGCGCTTTCGTCCGGGAAGCGATGGCTACTGGATTGAAGCCAGCATTGCGGTAAGAAACCAGATGGCAGTCACGCATAATAAATCCGGAACCGATGCAGCCAATATGGAAATCTTTTTTCTCCGGGAGCTGCGGAATGGTAGCATCTTCTAATACTTTTTTAATTTCCTCTGCAGTATACATATATTTTCCCCCAATACTCTTTTGTGTTTTTATTCAACACATGTCTATTTTATGAAACGGTTGTAACCCAAAGGGTCACGTCGCAAATTACAGTTCCATGTCGTCAGTTACTTCTGGAAGAACTAAAGTGCCTTCAGCTTCTCTCTTCATAGCTTCTTCCATGATGGTTTTGGTTCTGGTGCATCCAAATCTGGAAGCGCCTACGGCTCTTACTTTCAGAGCAGCGTCTAAGGTACGAACGCCGCCTGCAGCCTTAACCTGCATTCTCTCCGGAGTGTTCGCTCTCATGATCTTAAGGTCATGGATGGTAGCACCGCTTGGAGCATAGCCAGTAGCCGTCTTTGTGAAGTCAGCGCCAGCTCTTGTGCAGATTTCGCAAAGTTTTACTTTCTGCTCATCATTCAGATATGCGTTTTCAAAGATAACCTTTAATAAAGCTCCCTTTGCATGTGCTGCGTCAGCAACAGCTTTGATGTCCGCTTCTACTTTGTCATATTCACCAGAAAGAGTGAATGCAATATTATTAACCATGTCTACTTCTACGCAGCCCTGGTCGATTGCTTTTTCTGTTTCAAATACTTTGGTTTCGGTAAGGCAGGTGCCATGAGGGAAACCGATTACAGTAGTAACCTTTGTATCGCAGTCTTTCAGCATTTCGTTTGCCAGTTCTACATCACATGGGCGAACGCATACGCTTACTACGTTATATTCTTTTGCCAGATTCAGTCCGTCTACTACTTCCTGCTCGGTAAAGGTTGGGTTCAGCAGTGAAAGGTCGATCATCATTGCTATGTCTCTAGCTGTTACTTTTTCCATAATAAATTTTCTCCTTTAATTCTCTATATTTTTAGGCCACGTTTTGAAGGGATTCTCACGTATAAGCCAGTTGTAATTTCGTCCGAAAAATGTGCCCATAATTAACAACAATATTATAGTATTTTTTGGTTTGTCTTGCAATTCAAGTTATGTGAAAAATGCGCGAAAATCGTTTTTCTCGCATTTTTTAAAGATTTCTTTCCCATTATGATGTATACTTATATGCGTCAAATATTAATTAATTCTTTATGAGGTGTATTATGAAAAAATTAAAAGCATGTGTAGTTGGCGTTGGCTTTATCGGCGTTGCTCATATTGAAGCATTAAGACGTCTGGGAAACGTTGACGTTGTTGCAATCGCAGATCCTGCGGATGCCCAGAAAAAAGCAGACGAACTCTGCGTACCAAAAGCATATTCCGATTACAAAGAAATGCTGGACATCGAAAAGCCTGACACCGTACATATCTGCGTTCCAAATAATCTTCACTATGAAATCGCAATGTATGCTATGGAAAGAGGCATTTGCCCAATCTGTGAAAAACCTTTCACCACAACCGTAGAAGAAGCCAGAGAACTGGTTGCTTTCGCAAAAGAGAAAAACCTTGTATACGCAATCAACTTCATCTGCCGTTATTATCCACAGGTGAAACAGATGAAGCACATGATCCAGAATGGCGAATTAGGCGACCTGTTCACCATCCACGGCGGCTACATTCAGGACTGGCTGTTATTAGACACCGACTACAGCTGGAGATTAGAGTCTGCACAGTCTGGTTCTTCCAGAGCATTCTCCGATATCGGTTCTCACTGGATTGACCTGGTAGAATCTGTTACCGGTCAGAGAGTTGTTGAAGTTTTAGCAGACTTCGAAATCTTCCACAAAACTCGTAAGAAACCTTTAAAACCTATTGAAACTTACTCAGGCATGTCTCTTCGTCCAGAAGATTATGCAGAAGTTCCAATCGATACAGAAGACTACTGCACCGTTCTGTTCCACTTTGACGGCGGAGCTCATGGCTGCTGCAATATTTCTCAGGTTTACGCCGGCCGTAAGAACCAGATGATCGTTTCCACCGGAGGCAGCAAAGCTGCAGTTCATTGGGACAGCGAAGACAGCAACGAACTGTGGATTGGCCACAGAGAGTCTTTCAATGAGAAAGCTACCAAAGATCCTTCTACCTTAAATCCAGAAACCGGTGCTTTCATCAGCTATCCAGGCGGACATGTAGAAGGCTTCCCAGATACTTTCAAACAGCACTTCAAATGTATTTACAAGGCGGTTGCAGAAGGCGATACCGCAAGCCGCGAGTTTGCAACTTTCGAAGATGGTCTCCGCGACATGTTAATCTGCGAAGCTGTTGTTAAGAGTTCCAAAGATAAATGCTGGACAAAGATTGGGGAATAAAACCAGAGAGGAGAGACTATGTTTAAAATAGGCACTCTCGCCGATTGGTTCGGCGTTGGAATCATCGAGGGAATCAAAGAATCCGAAAAATGCGGTGCAACCGGCGTTCAGCTTTATGCTGCAGATTCTTTTGATCCAAGAACTGCTTCTCCTGCTTTCATTGCAGAGGTTAAGCAGACCGCCCTTGACTGTGGACAGAAAGTAACGGCTCTCTGCTGTGAACTGGGCGGATATGGTCTGGAAAAACCGGAAGATAATCCGGAAAAGATTGACTACCTGAAAAAATGTGCAGACCTGGCAAAGGAATTAGATTGCCCGGTACTTACCACTCACTTAGGCGTTGTTCCTGCTACCAAGGAAGACCCTACTTATCAGGTACTGGTAGATGCTTGCAAGGAAATCGCTGCTTATGCTTATCCTTTCGGCGTAACCTTAGCTATCGAAACCGGTCCCGAAAACGCTACTCTTCTCCGCGGCTTCATTGAAGACTGTGGTGATGGTGTAGGCGTAAACTTCGACCCTGCCAAATTCGTTATGGT
>JAZUGA010000123.1:0-4801 GCA_045640945.1 Lachnospiraceae bacterium
CGGTTCCAGCAGGAGAACGGCTCATGCAACTGCTAGGACCTCTTAGGCTGCGACGCCTCGACGGAAGAGGGCCGGGAATATGCTTTTAAGAACAATTTGTTCTATGACATCTGCCCGAAAAAGATCGAATCCGCTATCCGGATTTTAGAAGAACTTTTATAATAAAAGAAAGAGGAACCTTATGACCTCCGTAGTAGCGGCCCTCATCTGGCAGGGCGATAAATTTTTAATATGTCAGCGACCAGCGCATAAGGCCCGTGGCCTTCTGTGGGAATACGTGGGCGGAAAAGTCGAGCCCGGCGAAACCCGCGAAGAAGCGCTGATCCGCGAGTGCAAAGAGGAACTGGATATCAGCCTCTCTGTGGGTGATGTGTTCTTCGAAGTGGACCATGTGTATCCGGACATCACCATCCATCTGACGTTGTTTAACGCCTCCATCGCCGGCGGCGAAATTAAGATGCTGGAGCACAACGACATCCGCTGGATTCTTCCATCGGAAATTCCGGACTACGAATTCTGCCCAGCAGATGAAAGTATTAATAAGGCGATTATGGAAAAGCTTGCATAAGGAAAAGAAATAGATGTTCAATTATTGACAAGGCCTGAAATTCGCCATATTATTAAAATATAAAAACGGAAAGAATGTCGGTAGGTGTGACCGACCCGCATAAAGGAATACAAAAGATTTTATGAATGTTTTTTGCCTTTTTGCGGGTTGGTCACTTTTTTATAGAATGAAAGGAGAACAGTTATGAAATCCAATAATTATGAAACTCTCCAAAATTATGAAACTCGCCATACTTTTGAAGCTGAAGATGTTTCAATATTTATCAACAAGGCTGCTTTGAGTCACGCCAAAGTAACCGTTCCTCGGGGAGTGGCGTATTATCCGTCAAGATACGGGAAAGCTGCTCGCGGTATCAAAAAAAATAGAACAGAAATTCGCAAGGATTTACCAGCCAAGTTCTCTAGAGATATTCCTAGGTTCCTGGTTTGCCTTCAGTCTCTTGAAGAAAAAAAGGAAATAATCAGCTATTCTTTTTCAGGTAAAGCTTTCAAAATTCGTTTGAGAGATGTAGTGATTGTATTGAGTATTCGTCCATACAGAACTTACAAAAATAGTGCGACCGAACCGCCAAAAAAGGAATTTGACATTGCGGTAACATTTTGTGGTGAGCACCG
Organism: Lachnospiraceae bacterium; assembly: GCA_045640945.1. Taxonomy (GTDB): domain Bacteria; phylum Bacillota; class Clostridia; order Lachnospirales; family Lachnospiraceae; genus RGIG5612. Next base: position 1,183 of record JAZUGA010000123.1, read on the forward strand.
GAAAACAGTAAAAAGAATATGTAACTGTCTTGTCAAAGACCATGGATTTTCCCGTGATAAAATTTTTTTTGATGAATGGCATGAAGTAGAAATTAATGGCGTAAACGCGGACGTAAAGCTCATGAACATTTACAAAGAAAAATCAAAAGTAGTAGTTGTTTTTCTTTCGTCTGAATACAACACAAAGCCCTGGACTGGAGGCATTGAATGGCGAGCAATTCGTATTCTGATTAATGAAAAAAACGATAATGTTTGTCTTTTAAACGTTGATGATGTCAATCTTAATTCGATTGATGGACTCTCTGGCAACCGTGATATTGCACATAAGATTTTTGATGAAACAGAAGAGGAAACTGCAAACTTTATTTCTGCTTTCTATGATGCAAGAGAAAAAAGCACCTGAAACCAGGTGCTTTTTTGATGATGCGCATTGAAAATTAATGAGACACTCTATATACGAATCGTGATATAATTAAACAAAGAAAAAGGAGAATATTTTTTTTCGAACCCCTTTGTTATTTGATCTCGGTTACGGTTCTTGCGTTAAAGTCCAGAACATAGTTTTTGCTTATTAAGTTGTTGAAAGTGACCTTCAGTTGTTTCATGCCACTGCCGGTGAATTTGAGAGTGAAATTCATGACACTGGAATCTAACGTCATGGTTTTGTCTGGTTTCAGTTCACCGTCCAGATAGACATTTACTGTATAGTTGTCGTAAAATGGTTTATCCAGGACAACGGAAACGAGAAGCTCGGATTCACGACGGGAAGCACCGCCTGTTACGGATTGCAGTTCGTTTTCATTAAGTTTTTGCATATATAACATTCCTTTCTCCGGCATTTGCTGCCGGCTCGTGGTTTTTATTTTATATCAATATATACGAATAGAAAAGAAAAATGGCTAATAAGGAGAATATTTTATGACCCACTACGAAAAAGCGATGAAAATTTTTGATGATAAATTCAACTGTGCGCAGGCAGTGTTCGGCGCATTTGCGGAAGAACTTGGCATGTCCGAAGAGCAGGCCCTGGATGTGGCCTTATGCTTCAGCGGCGGCATGCGAAGAGGCGAAACCTGCGGAGCAGTTTCCGGAGGACTGATGGTGTTCGGCTTGAAATATGGCGAGCCGGGCCCGGAGGAGGACGAACAGGAAGTCAAAATGAAGGCTTATTCCCTGGCGTCCAAGTTCATGGAACGCTTCCAGCAGGAGAACGGCTCCTGCGACTGCAAGGACCTGCTGGGCTGCAACCCATCCACCGAGGAGGGCATGCAATACGCCATGGAGAACAATCTGTTCTTCGATATCTGTCCGAAAAAAATCGAATCCGCCGTTCGGATTTTGGAAGAACTTTTACAATAAACAACCACATAAAATAAATTAAAGAAACAGGTGAAAAGTATGGAGTGGACATTAACTGCGAACGAACCTGGAAAAGTATGTCTGATGCAGGGCAACGAAGCCATCGTCAGAGGTGCTCTGGAGGCGGGTATCAACTTTGCTTCCTCTTATCCGGGATCTCCTTCATCTCAGGTTTTGGGGATGTTGGGAAATGTAGCCGAGGAGCGCGGCTTCTACGCTCAGTGGGCTACCAACGAAATCAGCGCGCTGCAGGGATGCATGGGTGCCAGCTTTGCTGACGCAAGAGCAATCTGTATTGTAAAACAGAACGGCTTGCTGGTATCGGCGGACGCCCTGTTCTGCGGAGTGCAGGGAGGCGTTAAGGGCGGATTAGTTCTGGTAACTTCCGATGATCCGGACGCCCATTCTTCAACCAACGAATTTGATTCCCGAAATTTCGCACCGGCAGCAGAAGCGATTATGCTGGAGCCGATGACCATGCAGGAAACGAAGGACATGATTCCTTACGCCTTCGAGCTTTCCGAGAGACATCATCAGCTGGTTATCGTTCGTGTAACGACGAGAATCTGCCACGGCCGAGGCAACGTTGTGCTTGGCCAGCTTCCGGAAAAACCACATCCAATTCAGGCGGTGGATGAATGGGACCGCATGAACTGCGTATGCTACGAGCATCAGGCGACTTTAAATAAACTGAAAGCTGTACAGGAGGAATTCGAGACCTGTCAGTTTAATACGTATCAGGGACCGGAAAAGGCAGAGAAACTGATCATTACTTCTGGTACCGGAAAGCTCTACGCGAAAGAGGCTATCTCCAGACTGGGCGCGTCCGACAGCGTAGGCTTGTTAGCTCTTGGAACCTTATGGCCGCTTCCGGAAAAGACCATCACCTCCTATATGCAGGAGGCGAAGGAAGTTCTGGTTTTAGAGGAAGTGGATCCTTACCTCATGACCCAGGTCGAGGCCATCGCCGGAAGACATGGATTGAATATAAAATTTACGGATCGCGGAACCAACGTGGGAGAACTTTCTCCGGACCAGGTTCTGAAGGCCATCAGCGATCTTACGGGAGTCGCTATTCCAGAAAAACGGGTGAAATTAAACGAGCAGGGCGAGAAGGAGCCTCTGATAAGGCGAGAACTGACCTTCTGCGCTGGATGTCCGCACAGAGCGACCTTCTATCTGCTGAAGAAAGCTCTCCGCTCGGAAAAAATACCGGGAATTTCCATCGGCGACATTGGATGCTATTTTATGGCTGGCGGAGAAGCTGGCTTTTTCGGATATCAAGTCTGCAACGCCATGGGCTCAGGAATTAATGTGGCTCAGGGCTTAGGACAGCTGACGTCTTATGGACTGAATCAGAAGGTTGTTACCATGTGCGGCGACTCCACCTTCTTCCATACCATTATGCCGGGCCTTCTGAATGCAAGCTATCACAACTCCGATATGCTTATGATCGTTCTGGACAATTCCGCAACGGCTATGACGGGCTTCCAGCCACATCCGGGCACGGGCATTACCGCTATGGGCAAGACCGTAGAGCCGATGTCCATCGAGGCCATTTGCCTGGCTATGGGCTGCTCCGTTACCACAGCGGATCCGTTCGATATTGAAAATACACAGCAGATTTTATTAGACCTATTGCAGCAGAAGGGCCTGAAGGTGCTCATTATGAAGCAGCCTTGCGCAACCCTGAAGACGAAGCAGGGCGGACCGAAGAAGACCGTTCGCGTGAACCAGGACAAGTGCCTGGGCGACGGCTGCGGCTGCGATAAATTCTGTTCCAGAGTCTGGGGCTGCCCAGGAAACTCATGGGATTTCGAGAAAGGCAAGGCGGTCATCGACCCAGTGAGCTGCGTCGGCTGCGGAGTATGCGCGAAGTTATGCCCGGCAGGCGCAATCGAAGTGGAAGGCGGTGATGAGGAATGAAAACATTGAAATATGATCCTTTAAATATAGTCATTTGCGGAATCGGCGGTCAGGGAAACGTTCTGGCTTCGGAGCTGGTTGCTTCCACCATGACCGAGCTGGGTTATCATGTGGCGGTTGGCGAGACCTACGGCGCTTCCCAGAGAGGCGGCTCCGTTATGAGCCATGTGCGCATTTCGGAACCGGAAGAGTTAGGCGTTCTCATCTCTCATGGAGAAGGAAACTTTATTATCGGTTTTGAGCCTCTGGAGACTTTACGTATCGCCAGAGAATATTCTAATTCCGAGACGGTTATTATTTATGACCCACGTCCGGTTTATCCTCTCGGTGTTTT
>JAZUGA010000124.1:0-4435 GCA_045640945.1 Lachnospiraceae bacterium
ACAGCATTAAGAACAACTCTCTGTGTGCTCTTGGACAGACCGCTCCAAACCCAGTTGTATCTACATTCAACTGCTTCAAAGATGAGTACCTTGCTCATGTTCAGGATAAGAAATGCCCAGCAGGCGTTTGCAAAGCTCTCCTTGAGTTCTGGATTGATCCTGAATTATGTAAAGGATGTACAAAATGTGCTCGTAACTGCCCAGTTAATGCTATTTCTGGCAACGTTAAAGAGCCACATGTTATTGATAATAGTAAATGTATTGGCTGCGGAACATGCGTTACAAATTGTGCGTTTGGCGCAGTAACAAAACGATAGGAGGTGCCGAATATGATTAATTTAACTATTGATGGAATTTCCGTTCAGGTAGAAGATGGCACAACTATATTACAGGCTGCTCAGGCTGCAGGTATTGAAATCCCTACACTTTGCTACATGAAAGAGCTTACTCCAGACGGATCATGTAGAATGTGTCTTGTTGAAGTAGAAGGCGCTAAAGGTCTTATGACTGCTTGTGCTGCTCCAGCAACAGAAGGCATGATTGTTCATACAGATACACCAGCTGTTATTGAATCAAGAAAATTCATCCTCAAGATGATGCTCTCCAATCACGGCGGCGACTGCATGAGCTGTGCTGCAAACGGAAAATGTAAACTTCAGCAGTATGCTATGGAATATGAAGTAGAGCGCGGCGAATTCGAAGGCGAAATGTGCCAGATTCCTGCTGACGATTCTTCACCATTCTTCATTTATGACCCATCCAAATGTATTCTTTGCCGTCGTTGCGTACGTACTTGCCAGGAAATCCAGTGCAACGGTACCATCGCTGCAACAGAAAGAGGATTTGAAACAACCGTTTCTCCTGTAATGGGATTAAAGATTTCTGAATCTAACTGCGTAAGCTGCGGTAACTGCGTTCAGGCTTGCCCAACAGGCGCTCTTTCACTTAAAGCCGGCAAGAAATTCCGTGAGTGGGAAACAAAGAAAGTTCTTACAACTTGTCCACATTGTGCAACTGGCTGCCAGTACTACTTAGTAGTAAAGAACGGCAAGATCGTTGCAGTTGAAGGCGCTGATGGTCCTTCCAACAATGGACAACTCTGCGTTAAAGGACGTTTCGGTTCCTTCGAATTCGTTCATGACGAGGGCAGACTTACCGATCCTCTGATCAAGAGAAATGGTAAATTCGAAAAGGCAACATGGGATGAAGCTTTAGACTTAATCGCTGCTAAATTCACAGAGATTAAGAAGAAATACGGCAGCGAGTCCTTAGCAGGTTTTGCTTGCCCAAGAGCTCCAAACGAAGACTGCTATATGCTTCAGAAACTCGTTCGTTGTGCATTCGGTTCAAATAACGTAGATAACTGTGCACGTGTTTGCCATAGTGCTACAGTTCATGGTCTTGCTATTACTTTAGGTTCTGGCGCTATGACCAACACAATTAAAGATATCACAGAAGAACCTGACGTAATCATGGTAGTTGGTTCTAACCCTACAGAAGCTCATCCAGTAGTTGGTGCTAGAATCCGTCGTGCTGCACGTCGTGGTGCTAAACTTATCGTAGTTGATCCTCGTGATATCACTCTTACAAAAGATGCTGAAATCCATCTGAAGATTAAACCTGGTACAAACGTAGCGTTTGCAAACGGTATGATGAACATCTTCATTAACGAAGGTCTTGTAGATGAGGAATTCATTAAGACAAGAACAGAAGGTTTCGAAGAATTAGCAGAAATCGTTAAAGATTACACACCAGAAAAGGTTGCTGAAATCTGCCATATCGTCGCTGAAGATCTTAAGGCTGCTGCAAGATTATATGCAAAAGCTGAGAAGGCTCCAATCATCTACTGCTTAGGTGTTACAGAGCACAGCACAGGTACAGAAGGCGTTATGAGTATGTCCAACATGGCTATGATGGTTGGTAAACTCGGAAGAAAAGGCTGCGGCGTTAACCCACTTCGTGGACAGAACAACGTTCAGGGTGCTTGCGACATGGGCGCTCTTCCTGAGAAATTCCCAGGATACCAGAACATTACAGATGAAGCAGCTATGGCTAAGTTTGAAAAAGCTTGGGGCGTAGAACTGAATCATGTTCCTGGCTTAAAAGCTACCGAAGTTCTTCCAGCAGCTATCGAAGGCAAGATCAAAGGTCTTTATATCTTTGGTGAGGATCCTATCGTAACTGACCCAGATACAGCTCATGTTATTAAATCTTTAACAAGCTTAGACTTCTTAGTAGTTCAGGATCTGTTCATGACAGAAACAGCTCAGTATGCTGACGTAGTTCTTCCAGGCGTAAGCTACGCTGAAAAAGAAGGTACATTCACAAATACAGAGCGTCGTGTACAGAGAGTACGTAAAGCTGTTGACCTTGGAACAAATGCTCGTCTTGACACAGATATCTTTATCGATGTTATGAACAGAATGGGCTATCCACAGCCACAGTTAACATCTGCTGAGATTATGGATGAAATCGCTTCCTTAACACCAAGCTTCGCAGGTATTTCTCATGCAAGACTTGATGCAGGTGAGAGTCTCCAGTGGCCATGCACAGGCAAAGATCATCCAGGAACAGAAATCATGCACGTTGGCAAATTCAGCCGCGGACTTGGTTACTTCTATCCAGCTAAGTACAAAGAGTCTCAGGAGCTTCCTGATGATGAATATCCAACAATCCTTATCACAGGACGTATGCTGTATCACTACAACACTCGTGCTATGACCGGTAAGAGCAAAGGAATCACCCAGATCGTTAACGAGTCTTACATCGAAATGAATACTGCAGATGCAGCTAAGATCGGTGTAGCAAATGGCGAGAAGGTTAAAGTTTCCAGCCGTCGTGGTGAGTTAGTAACTACAGCTAGAGTAAGCAACAAAGTATCTGAAGGCGAATCCTTCATGACATTCCACTTCCCAGATGGAAATGCTAACAAGCTTACAAATGCTGTTTACGATGATATTGCTCACATCCCAGAGTACAAGGTTTGTGCAGTTAAGATTGAAAAGGCTTAATTGTTTCATTAAAAAGACTGGTTATTAACCAATAATGAAAGGAGCTGTCACTTTTGTGGCAGCTCCTTTTTTACATTTGACAAGTGCAGAGCCGTCCAATAAGGATACACTATATAAATGCGCTATATATAGTGATTGTCTAAATAATAAACACAATATATCTTGTTTTCTCCTTTACAAAAGAGGCATATAATAGTATCATTATTACAACTGAAAACCTTTAATGTGTGGTACAGAGATGCCGCGAAGGAGTAAATGGGGAATCCCTTATTTTGTGTAGTGCTGCGTCTCGAAAGGATGCAGTTTTTTTATGAAATATAAGGCAACTTTATTAGATGAAATCGCTGTAGAAAGAGCACTGAAACGTATTTCTCACGAAATAATTGAGAAAAACAACGGTGCTGCCGATTTATGCCTTGTAGGAATAAAAAGAAGAGGAATCCCGCTGGCGGAAAAGATTTCCCATAATATTGAAATGATTGAGGGAAGTAAAGTGCCGGTTGGTTCCATTGATATTACTTATTACAGAGACGATCTGGTAAAGGATACTGCGAACCCGGTTGTACATGAAAGCGAAATGCCATTCGATATTAATAATAAAATCGTAGTAATGGTGGATGATGTTCTGTATACCGGAAGAACGGCCAGAGCGGCTATGGATGGAATTATGGAAAACGGAAGACCTTCCGCAATCCAGTTTGCGGTATTGATTGACCGGGGACATAGAGAACTTCCTATCCGTGGAGATTATGTAGGAAAGAACGTACCAACATCGAAAAATGAAAGGGTTTCCGTTAAAATTCCGCCTTATGATGATTCTGTTTCAGTAGAACTTTACGGCGAATAAATTGTTATTGACGGTATTTTCAAGTATTGGGGACAGGTACTTAAAAATCCGTTAAGTATATAAAGTTAAAAAAGACGGTCTTTTTGACCTAGGAGGATGAAAATGAATTTAGCTTATGATGTAGAAGACAGACCTAAATTTGGGCAAACTATCGTCTTCGCTATTCAGCAGTTACTTGCTATTCTGGCTGCAACTATCGCAGTTCCAGCAATTATTGGTAACGGTATGAGCCAGAGCGCAGCTCTTTTCGGAGCAGGCGTGGGTACTATTGTTTACCAGCTTTTTACAAAATTTAAGAGCCCTGTATTCCTTGGCTCATCATTCGCATTTATCGGTTCCATGTTCGCAGCATTTGCAGGCGGTGTTACTGCTTCACTCGGTTATTTCGGATTAAAGTCGGAGGCCAAGCGGTCTTAGGAAGACAAATTATTGTGCCAACTCCTTGGCTCACAGAACGACATGGCTACGATCCGACTTTAAAAGCCCTGTTTTCCTGGGCTCATCATTCGCATTTATCGGTTCCATGTTCGCAGCATTTGCAGGCGGTGTTACTGCTTCACTCGGTTATTTCGGATTA
>JAZUGA010000125.1:0-19184 GCA_045640945.1 Lachnospiraceae bacterium
GGCGTACACACCTCGATATTTTTGCAAAATGACGACCACGTAAAAAGAAACAATCTGAAAAACTGGGGAATTAAAGGCATTTCAACAGTAAAATCCAGGCATCGTTTTGCTGATGAAGGTTTCTTCTGCAAATCCCCGTTTATCGAGGCGATGCCGTTTCCGTCAACTCCCAGTTTGTGGAGGGGGTGAAATCTCCATAATTTTTGGTTTCGGCGGGTTGTTTTATGCATTAAAGAACATGACCTAAATATTTTTTATGCATTAAAGTACATGTCATAAACGATATAGCCATGGATTCCGTCCAGGGACCCTTCATAAGTTTCCTGACACATCATGCATCGCGGCTCTTCCATCGGATATCCACTGGTTGGGAAAATTCCAAATTCCGAGGAGGTCCGGAAGCCGACCTCGTTATAAAATTTGTAATTTCCTTCTACGGTTATTCCTTTATAGCCTTTTTCTTTTACCTTTTCAATTCCCAGTTTTATCATGGTACTGCCGATTCCTTTGCGGAAGTAATCGGCATGAACGGATACTGGAGCAAGCATAACGATTTCTGAGGTTCCATCTTCCTTGAATCCGCCTTCTTTTGCAGGGGATAAAGGAAAATGGGAAAACAGGAAGTGGCCCACCACTTTGCCATCCAGTTCCGCTACAAAAGATAATTCCGGAATATAGTATTGGGAATCCCGGATTTCTTCTACTAATGCAATAATATCGGTTCCGTCGGAATAGTCCGTTCCTTCCTGGAAGGAGCGCAAAATCAAGGAAACAATATCTTTATAGTCTTTATGTTCTTCTGGGCGGATTGTTATTTTATGTTTCACGAAGTGCGGATCTTCTTCCGTAGGTTTTGAAAATTGTGAATTTTCCTCTCCGACATATTTTGCAAATAAAGGTCCTTCTGCGCCCGATTCTCCCGTCGGCAGAAAACCGGCTTTACTCAGAACTTTTTGAGAAGCGATGTTCGCTTCTTCCGTTTCCGCCAGGACACATTTAATTTCCGGTTGATGGAATGCCCAATCTACCAGCGCCGCCAGGGCTTCTGTTGCATAACCGCAGCCTTGATAATTTTCTGCAATTCCATATCCGATTTCGGTAGTTCCTTCTTCGGAAACACCTTTGAAGCAAAGCTCTCCGATATGGGTACCGTCTTTTAATTCAATCATCCAGATGGCATACCATTCCCATTGATCCGAGTGGGACAGGCAGCCCTCCAGCATTTCTGTATACGCAGCTTTCAAAACATCCACAGACTGGGATGCGATGAATTTTTCCATCTGCTCCTGAGAAGCAGCATATAATTTCAGTCGATTTGTTTCTAGCATAATTCCCGCCTTTCTAAATTTAAGATAAATAACCAGTTGTTGCTTAGCGAGCTTTTTGCTCTGGAAGAAACCGCGAGCGTTCTTTTACTCCGAAAGAATCAGCGAGCTTTCTTTCCTCGGGCAGAAGAGGTGCGTTTTTTCTTTTTTGATGTGGAAAAGATAATCAAAAGAATGATTACAATCAGCACGAAAATTACGACATATAGTGGGCTGATGTAATACACATTGATGAAAGACGCCTTTTTTGCGGAAAGGGAATCGTCTTTATAAATATTCATGCTTCCCAGTTCATGGTCTGCATAAGAATAGTCGATTACGGCGAACAGTTCTTTGTCGCTTCCATTTAAGGCAGCAGCTTTCTCTTCTGCAGACATGTCCTCCGCGAAACGGATGTTGGAATCATAGGTTTCCAGAGACATATGGTTCAGCGTCAGAATCCGGGCCGAAGGATCGGTTGACAGTTTTGCCTTTGGAGAAGCGTAAGAAAATCTTCTTTCGTCCAGGGAAATGTTGTTCATGGAGAAATTGCTATACAGGAAATTTACCATGGTCTTTGCTTCGGAAAAGATTCCGGTGTAATCGCCCCAGAACTGAACGATAATAATTGGCAGATTGTTTTTCTCTGCAAACGTAACCAGACATCTTCCGGACTCATCCAAAAATCCGGTCTTTCCACCGATAACATCCGGGCAGTAGGCATCGGATTCTTCGTCAATCAGAAGATTCCAGTTGGTGAATTTGCGCTTGTCGTGTTTATTCGTTGCGCCCATGGTGTAAGAAAAGGTGCTGATCAAGTCGACAAAGGTCGTATTTTTATAAGCCTCTTTTGCGATAAGAGACATGTCACGGGCGGTGGTGTAATGATTTTCATCAAAAAGGCCCGATGGATTTACGAAATGGGAATTGGTGCAGCCCAGTTCTTCCGCCTTCGCATTCATCATGTCTGCGAAGCCTTCAATGGAGCCGCCTACATGTTCTGCGATGGCCATAGCACAGTCATTGCCGGAAGCCAGCATCAGACCGTAAAGGCAATCCTTCATGGACATCTCCTCGCCGGGTTCGGAATTGATGGTGGTAGCAGCCTCTTCCAGGTCCAGAGCTCTTTCGGAGAACACAACGGTTTCGTCTAAAGAGCAGTTTTCCAAAGCCAGAAGGCAGGTCAGTATTTTCGTCGTGCTGGCTGGATAACGTTTCGTGTCCGCATCTTTTTCCAGGAAAATCAGGTCGTTGTCAATGCCAGTAATAAAAATGGAACGGGTGTCCATTTCCGGGAAAGACGGCCAGTTCGGATCGGAAGAGCCCTCTGCAAAAGCGGTGACGGAAAAACTGAATATCAATATAAAAGCGAAAACGCTTGGAATTATTAGTTTCAGAAATTTTTTCATGTAGACATTATACAACATATCGCTCCCTGGAAAAAATGAAATTTTATGAAGATTTGTTGAAGAAAATCGGACGTATTCTTGATAATTCAAAAATGTGATATAATAAATCTATCGGAAACATATTGTTTTGTATTATGGAGGCAATTATGAAACTGACATTTATTGGTGCGGACCATGAAGTAACCGGTTCCTGCACATTAATTGAAGCATGCGGTAAGAAAATTATTGTTGACTGTGGCTTGGAGCAGGGCGCGGACACTTATGTAAACTGTGAGATTCCCGTTCCTGCAGACGAAATCGACGCAGTGCTTCTGACTCATGCACATATAGACCATTCCGGAAAGATTCCGGCCCTGGTGGCTCAGGGTTATGACAAGCCGATTTATGCGACCGAGGCAACCCGCCGTCTTTGCGACATTATGCTTCGGGACTCTGCACACATTCAGGAAAGTGATGCGGAGTGGAAAAACCGTAAGGCGAAACGTTCTGGAAAAGCTATGGTAACGCCGCTTTATACCTCGCTGGATGCGGAAGCGGCGGTAAAGAATTTCGTGCCTTGCTATTATGGTCAGGACTATCAGATTTTCGATTCCATTACCATTCGTTTTCTGGACGCAGGCCATCTGTTAGGTTCTGCCAGCATTTTGGTAACCCTTACGGAAGAGAACGAGACCAGAACCGTTCTGTTCTCCGGCGATTTAGGAAATGTAGAACGTCCGCTGATTAAGGATCCGGAAAAACCGGAGGAAGCAGACTTTGTCATTATTGAATCCACTTACGGCGACCGTCTCCATGGACCAAAGCCGGATTATGTAGGTCAGTTAACCGAGATCATTCAGGAAACTCTCGACTTGGGAGGAAACGTAGTGATTCCTTCTTTTGCAATCGGAAGAACCCAGCTTCTGCTTTATTTAATCCGTGTGATTAAGGACCAGAAACTGATTAAAGGCCATGACCATTTTCCGGTTTATGTAGACAGCCCGCTGGCAGTAGAGGCTACGGAAATTTATGCTTCGCCTTTAAGAGAGTTTTTTGATGAGGAAACCTTGGCGCTGTTAGATCAGGGCATCAATCCGATTAAGTTTGAAGACTTACACCTGTCCTTGTCCACGGATCAATCCAAGGCGATTAATGTGGACATGGAGCCGAAGGTTATTCTTTCTGCGTCGGGCATGTGCGAAGCCGGCCGAATCCGTCATCATCTGAAACATAATCTGTGGAGAAAAGAATCTACTATCGTCTTCGTAGGCTATCAATCCGAAGGAACTTTGGGACGGAAGCTTTTAGATGGCGTGGAAAGCATAAAATTATTTAACGACGACATTGCGGTAAACGCAAAAATCACAGAAATGGACGGAATCAGTGGACATTCCGACCGAGACCAGCTTTTAGGATGGCTGGGCAACATGAAAATGCCGCCAAAGAAAGTTTTTGTAAATCATGGAGATGACCAGGTTTGCGAGACTTTCGTGGAATCTGTTCGGGAAAAGTTAGGCTTTGATGCCGTTGCCCCATACAGCGGAGACGTTTATGATCTGCTGCAGGAAGAATTTACCGAAGTTGCTACTCCGCAAAGAATTGAGAAGAAGACAGCGAAAGTGAAAGAAAAACTCAGCGCTGCTTACCAGAATCTTCTTGTTGCCGGTCAGAGACTGATGAAAGTTATTGAAGACAATAAACATGGCGCGAACAAAGACCTGGAGAAATTTGCAGATCGTATTAATTCTCTGTGCGAGAAATACGAGAAGTGGGATTAGTAGTCTCTTTGCACTCGCTCCCTCCTTGTTCGAGCCCCTTTCGGTGAAAACGCAAAAAAAAGAATCCTTCAACGAAGGATTCTTTTTTCATGCACCTTCAGGGGCTCGAACCCTGGACACCCTGATTAAGAGTCAGGTGCTCTACCAACTGAGCTAAAGGTGCATTCACGTTACTATGTGACGCAAAGGGAATTATATGCTAATTTCCAAAAAAAAGCAACCTTAAATCGTGATAAATTTTAGAAAAAGGGAAGTTTTTTGCCACGGGAAATATTAAAAGGAACTTTCACCTTCCGGAGCATTTTTTACTTGACCTTGCCCGTAGAATACGAAATAATTAGCAACATAAAAATACAGAAGATAAATACGGTTTATCCATGAATAAATCGCATTGAAAATTTAAGCAAACGGAGAAAGATAATGCGTATCGTTATTAAAATCGGAACCAGCACATTAACTCACAAGACCGGTAATCTGAACATCCGTCTGGTGGAGAAACTGTGCGAAGTAATCAGTGACATCAAGAATGCGGGAAATGAGATTATTTTAGTATCTTCCGGTGCTATTGCTATGGGCGTTGGAAAACTTGGTCTGTCTGCAAAGCCCGAGGACATTCCTTCCAAGCAGGCGGTTGCAGCCGTTGGTCAGTGCGAGCTGATGTATGTTTACGACAAACTTTTCAATCAGTATCATCACACCGTTGCCCAGATTCTGATTACCGATGCGGACGTAGAAAACGAGCAGCATCATCAGAATTTCTCCAACACATTGGCGCGTTTGTTAGAGTACGGCGCTCTTCCGATCATCAATGAAAACGATACAATCGCTACCGACGAAATCGTTATCGGTGACAACGATACTCTGGCAGCCATTGTTTCAAAAACCGTAAGTGCAGATCTTTTGATTCTGCTTTCCGATATTGATGGACTTTATACTTCAGATCCGAGAACCTGTCCGGATGCAAAGCTGATTTCTGTTGTTGAAGAAGTCAATGATGAAATCCGCGCTCTTGCCAGTGGCAAGGGAACTGCCTTCGGCACCGGTGGCATGGTAACAAAACTGAACGCAGCGAAAATCTGCAACGATGCAGGCTGCGACATGATCATTGCCAATGGTTCTGTTCCGGAAAATCTGTATGACATATTAGATGGAAAAAATGTAGGAACCCGTTTTCTGGCGTAAGAGAAGCGGAAGAATTGTTACGCAAAGAGGGATAGACACACGAACTTATGGCAGCGATTCTGCCAGTTCGTGCCAGAAAGGAGTAACATGGATACAAGAGAAATGCTGATTGCTGCAAAGAAGGCATCCCGTCAGATGGGCATGCTGACTACGGAGCAGAAAAATCTGGCTCTTACCAAAATGGCGGATGCTTTAATCGCCAACGTAGATAAGATTCTTGCTGCTAATGACGAGGACATGAAAGCAGCGAAGGGCGTGATTTCCGATGTTATGCTGGATCGTCTGATGATCAACAAAGACCGTATTGAGTCTATGGCTTCCGGAATCCGCGACGTTGTGAAACTTCCGGATCCTGTGGGAAGAATTCTGGACGAGAATGAGCCAAAGCCGGGACTGAAAGTGAAAAAAGTTTCCGTTCCGATCGGTGTTATTGCCATTATTTATGAAAGCCGTCCGAACGTTACGGCGGATGCGGCTGCTCTGACCTTGAAGAGTGGAAATGCCTGTGTTTTAAGAGGCGGAAAAGAAGCTTACCGCACGGCTCGTGCCATTGCCGACGTTTTAAGGGAAGGCGTTGAGGCAGCAGGTATTGATAAAGACGCCATCAATCTGGTAGACGACACCAGCAGAGAAAGTGCCAACATGCTGATGACCAGCCCGGAATATGTAGACCTTCTGATTCCAAGAGGCGGCGCAGGACTGATTAATGCCTGCGTGAAAAATGCGACAGTTCCATGCATCGCTACCGGCACCGGCATCTGTCATGTTTATGTAGAAAAATCAGCGGACCTGGAAAAGGCCGTAAAAATCGTAGAGAACGCAAAGACCAGCCGTCCAAGCGTATGCAACGCAGAGGAAGTTCTGTTAGTGGACAAGGCCATTGCGGAAGAATTCCTGCCAATGATTAAGGCAACCTTGGTGGATAAGAGAATTGCCAACGGTCAGGAGCCGGTAGAACTGAGGCTGGACGAGGCAGCAGCTGCCATTATCGAAGGAACTCCTGCAGGAGAACAGGACTTTGATACGGAATTCCTGGATTACATTCTGGCAGTAAAATGCGTAGACGGAGTAGAAGAGGCCATTGAACATGTTCAGACCCATTCTACAGGTCATAGCGATGCCATCATTACGGAAGATGATGTGGCAGCAGGACGCTTTACTGCAATGATTGACAGCGCGGCTGTTTATGTAAACGCTTCCACCCGTTTTACCGATGGTGGTGAATTCGGACTGGGATGTGAAATCGGAATTTCTACCCAGAAGCTTCATGCAAGAGGACCGATGGGACTTTGCGAAATGAATACGCACAAATATATTGTAACCGGCAACGGAAATATCAGATAAGGAGAGAATTATGAAATACGGTTTTATCGGATGTGGAAATATGGGCGGAGCCATCGCGAGAGCGCTCTCGAAATCTACAAAAGATATTATGCTGGCAGACAAGGACCTGGAAAAGGCCCAGAAGCTGGCAGAAGATCTTGAAATAAAATACGGAACCAACGAAGAAGTAGTTGGAAACTGTGAAACAGTTTTCTTAGCAATAAAGCCACAGATGAGACAGGGCGTTGTAGATTCTCTGAAGGGTCTGCTTTTAGAGAAAAAGCCGGGTTTGGTAACCATGCTGGCTGGAACCGAAATTGCTACACTGGAAGAGCAGATTGGCCAGAAACTCCCAATTATCCGAATTATGCCGAATACACCTGCAGCTGTAGGAAAGGGTGTCATTCTTTACTGCAGAAACGAAGCTGTTTCCGACGAAATGTTGAATCAGGTAGTTGCAGACCTTCAGCCTGCTGGATATTTAGATGAAATCGCTGAGAATTTAATTGATGCAGGAAGCTCTGTTTCCGGATGCGGCCCTGCCTTCATGTACATGTTCATTAATGCGTTGGCAGATGGCGGCGTAGCTTGCGGACTTCCAAGAGATAAGGCCCTGAAATATGCAGAACTGACCATGATTGGTTCCGGCGAACTTGCTTTCCAGTCGGACAAACATCCAGAGCAGTTAAAAGACGAAGTTTGCTCTCCTGGAGGCAGCACAATTATGGGCGTGAAGGCCCTGGAAGAAGGCGGTTTCCGTGATGCCGCTATTTCTGCAGTTCTGGCTGCTCACAAGAAGACGAAGGAACTGGGGAAATAAAGAAAGAAGCGTTGTGGTTTAACGGATTGCGGTTGCTGTAATCAAAGACAACGAATTTTGGCTCGTCGAATTTTTCCATATGGAAAGAGTCGGCAGAATCCGAAATCCCGTTTGCGTTGTCGGCAGCAGAATCCGAAGAAAAACCCGCAGCATTCCAAACTGCATAAGAAAAAAGATCAACATGACATTGCTCTTTCGCCGGGAAGGCGCGGGCAATGTCTTTTGTTTTGCCATAGTACGGCTTTAAGTCGGCAGCAAAGGCTGGACGGGTTTTGCAGTTTTCCCGTAAGTACATATCAAAGGTTAAAAGCTCTTTATATAAATCCACCTGAGCCGGGTCCTGTTCCAAGGCGAAATCTAGAAGCAGATGATACCGGTAAGCCCGGGCTGGATTGTTGATAAAGAAGCCTTTCTTTTCAAAGAAAGTGGATAACTCTTCATACATTTCATAAGGTGTGGCAAAGAGCCTTTCTAATACAGTAAGCGTATAAGTGAACTGGCCGCTGTTATAGAAAAGGTCTACCATTTCCTCGATTTTTTTCAGCTTCAGACAGTCCCCATAGGAAAGCCATTTTGTGCTTAAGACTTCGTAAGGGGCGGTGTCCGTAAATTTTAACTCATAGTCCGAAACCTTCTGGGCCATGTAGGAACCTTTCAGAACTTTTAAGAATCCCAGCTGGAACTGGTCCGGTTTCATGGCATATACCTGGTTAAAGCTATGGATAAAGCTTTCCAGATTTTCGAACGGAAGGCCGGCAATTAAATCTAAGTGCTGGTGAATGTTGCCGAAGGAATGGATTCGTTCGGTAATGGATTTGATTTTATCTAAGCTGGTGACACGATGGATTTCTTCCAACGTTTGGAGGTTGGTGGACTGAACGCCGATTTCCAGCTGGATGAGCCCCGGGCGCATCTGCTCCATAATTGCCAGCTCTTTTTCGGAAAGAATATCGGCCGCGATTTCAAAATGAAAATTGGTGATGCCGTTGTCATGGTCCAAAAGATACTGGAGCACAAATTCGCTGTGTCCATGGTTGCAGTTAAAGGTGCGGTCTACGAATTTGACCTGAGGAATTTTATGGTCCAGGAAAAACTGAAGCTCCTTCGCGGTCTTTTCGTTGGAGCCGAAACGAACATTTTTATCTACGGAAGACAGGCAGTAGCTGCAGGAAAATGGACAGCCTCTGGAAGATTCGTAGTAGATGATTTTATGATCAAAGTCATGAATATTTTCTTCGTTGTAAACGAAAGGAATATCGTTCATGTCCAGAAGAGGACGGAAAGCGGTGTAACCGGTCGGAAGACAGAGGCCGGCAATATCCATCAGGTCGCTGGCAAAGTCGTTCGGGTTTGTGGCACAACCCTTCGCACCATAATATTTCGCCAGTTCCGTAAAGGTGGCTTCGCCTTCGCCGACCATAACGCCGGTGATTTCCGGATGTTTTATTAATACCAGGTCTGCATCATAAGAAACCTCCGGACCGCCGAGCCAAAGGTCTGCTTTCGGCAGAACTTTCGGAAGCTCTTTGCAGAGCGTCTGAACATAATTCCAGTTCCAGATATAGCAGGAGAACATGATGCAATCCGGCTGGCGCTGATAAATATCGGCCAGAATCGAAGACTGCAGATTGTTGATGGTGTATTCCGCAATCTCAATTTCCAGATTGGAAGCATTTAAGGAAAAACCAGAAGCCGCGGATTTTTCAAATTCCTTTTCTGCGTACGCTTTTAAAAGCCGTAGGGCATAGTTGGAATGGATATATTTACTATTGATGGCGGTCAGTAAAATTTTCATAGGTGTATTCAAAGCGCAGGTTATACCTCGCGGAAGCGCGAGACGGACCTTGCACAACAATTATCGGTTAATAATCAGCTTGCAGATTTTCTGTCCCAGGGCAGAAAATTTTGTTTCGTATTCGGTCATAATGTTGCCCTCGTTCATTGCAGCGTCGGCATGAAGGTCACGGGTCACAGCAAGGAGATTCCATTTGGAAGCCTCAATCTCCTCCAGAGAGAAATCGAAAAGGTCCACATTGTCGGTCTTAAATTCCACAACGCCATCGGCCTTCAAAATCCTGTCGTAACGATCCAAAAACTGATGGGAGGTCAGGCGGCGCTTCGCTGTTCTTGCTTTTGGCCATGGGTCGGAAAAGTTCAGATAGATCCGGTCTACTTCGCCCTCGGCGAAAACGTCGTTAATATATTCTGCATCCATGCGAATAAATCTTATGTTCGGAAGCTGCTCTTCGTCCTGCTTCTGAAGGGCGCGGAGAAGTACGCTGGAGTACTTTTCGATTCCAACGAAATTCATGTCCGGATTACGGCGGGCCTGCTCCATGATGAAAGCGCCTTTGCCCATACCGATTTCTATGCGAATCGGATTATTATTTCCGAAGACTTCATCCCAATGGCCTTTTACTTTCCAGTCGCCTAAAACCATGCGGCCGCCTTCGTCGGATTTTTTATCGCCCATTTTATGAAGGCGGATGGAAACTTCCACGCCTTCCGCAGGCTCTTCCTTAATTGCATATGGATTTGCAGCTATTTCTTCCCGGGAGCCGGGGATATTTCTTAATCTCATAGTTACCTCTTAATCATTATTGAATTCTTCGTTGCGATAGGTCTTTTTTATATAGTCGTATAAGGTCTGGGCCGCCGGAGACATGCTGTCGTAATTTAAAGTGGACAGGCCCACGATGCGGAAGCCCGGAACCTCGAAGGGATAAGCCGCGATGTTGTAAGGGATTCCCTTCAGCACCATTTCCGGCATAACGGCGAAACCGAAGCCGCTTTCTACCATGACCAGAGCGGACAGGTCATCTTCTACGTGGCAGGTGGAGCTGTAGGTAATCTGATGATTTTTCAGATAGTCGCGGACGTCGGAGTCAACGGTCTCCTGCAGCATGATGAACGGCATATAGCGGATTTCATCGAAAGTAACGTAATCCAAAGGCTCTTTTTTACTATAAGTTTTTGGAAGAACGCAGAGCAGAGGGTCCTTGTGCAGCGGCTCAAAGGACAGGTTGTCGCTGGAAGTCATGGACATGAAACCGAAGTCGATGATACCGGTGCGGATCCATTGCTTAATGTCGTTGTAGGTTCCCTGATAAATTTCGATGCCGATGTCCGGGTACATGTCGTTGAATGTATGCAGAATGTCCGGAATCCAGTTGGTGCAGGCGGAAGAGAAGGTGCCTAATTTTACCATACCGGATTTCGTTCCGCCTAACTGGGAAATGGCCTGCTGCAGGGTCTGCTCGCTGGTCAGCACATTGTTAATGTAAGGCAGCAGATTCCGGCCAAAGCTGGTCAGAGTGTTGCCGGTTTTGCTTCGGATAAAAAGGGTCGTACCCAGTTCCGACTCCATGGAAGCCACTGCATGGCTTACGGCGGAAGGGGTAATGCCTAAAGTTTCCGCTGCCTTCTGGAAGCTTCCCTGTTCCACGACGGCTTTGAAAACCTGATAGGAAAGTAAGGTCATAATTCCTCCTTATAGCATTCAAGTATTGCGGCTGGAATCAGGCTGATGATGTCGCTGGCGGTTACGGACATTTCTCCTACGGCTTTTGCTACCAGGTCTCCGGCTCTTCCGTGAAGGAATACGCCCATGCGGGCCGCATCCAGTGCGGAGTAGCCCTGAGCCGCTAAGGAAGCAATCATACCGCTTAATACATCGCCGGATCCTCCTGTGGCCATGCCTGGATTTCCCGTGGTATTTTCAAAAATTGAAAAGCCACCATCGCCGGTGTTGTCTTTGCCGAGAGCAGAATCTTCTTCGCTTCCCCTTCGCTTCTTTGCAATCAAAGTGCCAGAGCCCTTCAAAACAGCGATGCAGTCAAACTTTTCGGCCAGAGCACATACGGCATTTTTTCTGCTGGAAAGACCGGAAATTCCTTCACAGGTATCAAGCAGACGTTTCGCTTCCCCTACATGAGGGGTAATGATGATTTCCGCCAGAGAATTCTTCATCTTTTCCGTTAAAGAAGGAGAAGCAGCGATAATGTTTAAGGCATCTGCATCCAGTACCAGCACATTTTCAAAATTATCGAAAAGGATTGCAAGACCGGCAGCAGCTTCACTGCTTTTTCCCAGTCCGCAGCCGCAGACAATGGCCTTATATTCGGAAAAATCAATCTCCTGAAAGCTGTTTATGGACATGCAGGTGGCTTCTGGAACAGCAATCTGAAGAATCGGCAGAATCTCCTTCCGTTCTTCCGTAATCAGATATCTTGCCAGGCCAACTCCTGTGCGGAGAGCAGCTTTGCCACAGAGAATGGCAGCGCCGGCCATACCGTAAGAGCCGGCATAGATCAGCACTTTTCCGAAATCTCCTTTATGGGCATCTTCTTTTCGTTTGAAAAGAGTGTTCCCGATATAATCTTTATCGATGAATTCCATTTTTCACTCCAAAATAATACATACGTGAATAAAAATAATGTTATACATGAATATTATTTATGATACAATTTTTCTCAAATATGTCAACGTATATGATAAAATCATAGTGTATGGAAAACGATAAGCTTACGGAAGAAATAATCAAATACAGCCATAGCTTTGGAAAAAATGTTTCTGCGTCGGTTTTGGCCGCAGAGGTAGAAAAGCGGCTTCAGGAAATCTATGACCGGAAGAACATTTTTATTTCCACCGGAGGAAGCCGCACAGGAATTCTGGCAGCGGTTACCGCCCTGAAAGGTGGCGGCAGCATCCTTGCAGCAAGAAATTGCTCCAAGGAGGTTTTTGATGCCCTGTCATTCAACCGGCGGAAAGTAAGATATTTATATCCAAAGGAGCTGATGGAGGACTCTTTGATTTATGGCAGCATCGATCCGGCGCAGGTTGAGGCCGCATTGAACAGCCATAAAGATATTGATGCCGTAATTATCACGTCTCCGACCATGGAAGGAGTCGTATCGGACGTGGAAAGCATCGCAAGAATCGTTCATGATTTCGGAGCAGTCCTGATTGTTGACGAATCCTATGGCGCTCATTTCCCATTCCATGACAACTTTCCGATTTCGGCCATATACCTAGATGCCGATATTGTAATACAGAGCCCGGGAAAAACTCTTCCGATGCCGGACCAGACAGGACTTGTGTTCGTAAACACGGACATGGAACTGACCCGGAAAATCAAGGTGGCACTGAACAGCTTCACTGCCGCCGATGCCAGCTCCTTCCTTCTGGCAGGAATTGGCTATGGACTGAACTGGGCTTATGATAATGAAAAAGCCTTTACCGCCTTCCTTGCGGACATGGACGATTTCCGCAGCAAGTTCCGCCGCATTGAAGCCGTTTCCCTTTTGGAAAAAGAAGCGGGAATTTTTGACCTGGACCCGACCCGTTTGGTGCTGTTTTCCGATAAAATGGATGGACAGGACTTTGCCTTGTTCTTAGAAGAAGAGCAGAACATCGCAGCAGAAGCGTTTGGTCTGGAGCATATGATCTTAGGTAATACGGTTCTGGATGGAAAGGAACGGCTAAAGAAAATATACAGCGCCTTACTGGCGTCTACCTTAAAGTTTAAATATCGTATGCCGCGGCCTCTTTCCGACAAGCAGGTGGAGCAGATTTCCATTCTGACTATCCTGCCTCTGGACAAAGAGTACCGGGACTTCGTCTATATTACTCCGCCGGGCTGCCCGTTGATTGCACCGGGAGAAATGTTTACGAAGCAGCGCAAGGAAAAAATCATAGAGTTGATAAACAAAGGATTAAATGTGGAAATATGGGAAAGATATTTTTCTTAATGGGGAAAAGTGCATCGGGAAAAGATACGATTTATGGCCGGATCTTAAAAGATGAAAAGCTGAACTTAAAGCCCTATGTAGGCTATACCACCAGGCCTATCCGTGCTGGCGAGAAGGACGGCGTGGAATATTTTTTCACCACAAAAGAAGACCTGGACAATTTTGAAAAATCCGGAAAGCTGATTGAATACCGAGTTTACCACACCGTTTACGGGGACTGGTATTATTACAGCGTAGACAGCGAAAACGTAGATTTGGAAAGCAACGACTACCTTTACATCGGAACCTTAGAGTCCTATGTAAAGATGCGTCAGTACTATGGACCGGAGAAAATCGTTCCGCTGTACATTGAAGTAGAAGACGGTCTGCGTCTTACCAGGGCCATTGAAAGAGAGCGCCAGCAGGCAAACCCGGGCTATGCAGAGGTATGCCGCCGTTTCTTAGGAGACAGCGAAGACTTCAGCGAGGAGAATCTGGCAAAGGCGGGTATCGAAAAACGCTTTGACAATACGGACCTGGAAAGCTGTATTCAGAACGTGGAGAAGGAAATTTTAGAAAACCGCAGTCTTTAATCTGCCTTTTTCCTATGATATAATTACGCTATGTCAGAACTGAAGGAAATTTTAGGAAATCAGCATAATGTGGGTCATTTAAAAAAGGCTGCCGGTCAGGGAAAAATCTCCCATGCCTATATTATTAACGGTGCTGCCGGCTCCGGAAAAAAGACCTTTGCCGAGTATATGGCAGCAGCTCTTTTATGTGACGCTGGCGTAGAAAAGGGGCCATGTCTGACCTGTCCTTCCTGCGTGAAGGCAAACACCCACAACCATCCGGACATTATCTGGGTGGAGCATGAAAAGCCTACCGTTCTGTCGGTTCAGGAAATCCGTGACCAGCTTATTAACACCATTGATGTTGCCCCTTACTACGGACCGTATAAGGTATACATCATAAAAGATGCCCAGCTGTTAAACGAGCATGGTCAGAACGCTCTTTTAAAAACCATCGAAGAGCCGCCAGCATATGCTTTGATTTTTCTGCTGACGGATAATGCAGAAGCCTTTTTGGACACCATCCGTTCCCGCTGCATCCGTCTGGACATGGAGTCCTTAAGCAACGAAATGGTAACGAGCCAGCTGGAAAAAGCGGGTGTTCCGAAAGGAAAAGCAGAAGAATGTGCCAGCTTCAGCAAAGGAAACTTAGGTCTGGCGGAAATTCTGTCAAAGGAAGGTTCCGAAAGCGAATTAAAGGATGCGACCTTGAAAACCCTGAAAAATCTGAACAATTTAGACGCTTTGGAAATCTTTGATTTCTCCGCGGCTCTGGATAAAGAGACGGGTTTGGATGTTCTGAAATATATGCTCATGTGGTACCGCGACGTGCTTATGGTGAAAGTGGAAGCGGACCCGAAAGAGCTGTACTACATGAAAGAAAAAGCAGTTCTGGAAAGACAGGCAAAGGCCGCCTCTTTCGAGAAACTGAACAAGATTTATGAAGCGCTGGATGAGGCCAGGGACCGGCTTTTGACCAGTGTAAAGTGTGAGGCGGTTTTTGAAACGCTGCTCCTCACCATCCGAGAGAATATTAAAAACTGAAAGGGATTTTTATGATAAAAGTTGTAGGAATCCGGTTTAAGAAAACCGGAAAGATATATTATTTTGATCCGTTGGAATACGAAATCAACGTTGGTGACCATGTCATCGTAGAAACCGCAAGAGGCGTGGAATATGGACTTATGGTTGTAGGGCCAAAGGAAGTGGATGAGTCCGAAATCGTCAGCCCGTTAAAGCCGGTTCTTCGTATTGCGACGCCGGATGATGATGACCGAGCTGCAGAAAACAGAGAAAGAGAAGCGAAGGCGTTTCAGGTCTGCCTGGAGAAAATTGCAAAGCATGGCCTTGAGATGAAGCTGGTGGATGTTGAATATACTTTCGACCGCAACAAGCTGTTATTCTACTTTACCGCAGACGGAAGAGTAGATTTCCGTGAGTTAGTTAAAGATCTGGCATCGGTTTACAAGACAAGAATCGAGCTGCGTCAGATTGGTGTAAGAGACGAGACCAAGGCTTTAGGCGGCTACGGCATCTGTGGCAGAGAATTCTGCTGTCATTCCTGGCAGTCCGAGTTCGCTCCGGTATCCATCCGTATGGCAAAGGACCAGAACTTGTCCTTAAATCCGACCAAAATTTCCGGAAGCTGCGGAAGACTTATGTGCTGCATCAAATACGAAGAGGATGCTTATCTGGATCTGAGCAAACGTCTGCCGAAGCCAGGCGATGAAAGCACTACCGAAGACGGATTCCACTGTGTTGTAGATTCCGTTAACATCCTGAAACAGCGCATCCGTGTTATCGTAGACCTTAGCGATGATGAAAGAGAAGCTAGGGAATATGGTCCGAACGACCTGAAGTTCATCCGCAAGAAGAAGAGAAATGCTCAGAATCCAGAGCAGGAAATGACTGCGGAAGAATTGAAAGCACTGCGAGAATTGGAAAAAGAATAGATTGGAAATTCAGTTATTACCAGACGAAAGAATCGATGATCTGCAAAGAAATGGATACCGCATTATTCAAAACAAAAACGGTTTTTGCTTTGGAATGGATGCGGTACTTCTTTCCGGATTTATATGCGAGGGGTTAGGCAGCCGCACCACCAAGGACACGAAAATCATTGACCTGGGAACGGGCACCGGAATCATCCCTCTTTTGCTGCGGGCGAAAACAAATTCCCGCAACTTGACGGGACTGGAAATTCAGAAACAAAGCGCCGACATGGCGAAGCGCAGCGTGGATTTAAACGACCTGGGAGAAGACATAAAAATCGTCCAGGGGGATATCTGCAGCGCCAGTGAGATTTTTGGAAAAGCGACCTTTGACGTAGTAACCAGCAATCCGCCGTACATGAAACCGGCGGGAGGGCTGACCAATCCAGAAGATGCCAAAGCCATCGCACGGCATGAAATCAAATGCACCTTCGCCGACGTGGCTTCCCAGGCAGCAGCTCTTTTGAAGCCTCAGGGAAAATTCTTCCTGGTTCATCGTCCGGAACGGCTGGCGGAACTGATTGATACTTTAAGAGAAAACAAGTTGGAGCCGAAGCGGATCCGCATGGTCCATTCCTTCACGGACAGCCAGGCCACCATGGTTCTTATTGAAGCCTTAAAAGGCGGAAACACTTTTATGAAAGTTGACCCTCCTCTTATTATTTACAAGAGTCAGGGAGTTTATACAGACGAGATTTTAGAGATTTATAATTTTTAACATGAGCGGAAAACTTTATTTATGCGCAACTCCAATCGGCAACTTAGAGGACATTACTTTCCGGGTTATTGAGACCTTGAAAAGTGTGGACTTGGTGGCAGCAGAGGACACGCGCCATACCTTAAAATTATTGAATCATTTTGACATCAAGGCGAAGCTGACCAGCTATCATGAGTACAACAAGTTCGAAAAAGCAGACGAACTGGTTGTGAAACTTTTGGCCGGAGAGAACATCGCCTTAGTAACCGACGCCGGAACGCCGGGAATTTCCGACCCGGGCGAAGAGCTGGTAAAGAAATGCTACGAAGCGGGCATCGAAGTAACGTCCCTTCCGGGAGCTTCCGCCGTAACCGTTGCTCTTTCCATGTGCGGCCTTTCTTCTCGACGTTTTGTTTTCGAAGGCTTCCTGCCTTCCGACAAAAAAGAACATAAAGAAGCCTTAGAGAGAATCAAAGACGAAACCCGGACCATCGTAATTTACGAAGCTCCTCATCGCATTCTCCGAACCTTAAAGGAACTGTCAGAGACCTTAGGTGACCGCCGGATCCGCATCTGCCGGGAGCTGACGAAAATTCATGAAACGGTGATGGCCCTGACCTTAGAAGAAGCTGTCCGTTGGTTTGAAGAAAACGAGCCAAAGGGAGAAATGGTAGTCGTTATCGAAGGCAAAGACCCGAAGGAAATCCAGGCAGAAAAAGAAAAGTCCTGGCAGGAAATGAGCCTGGAGGAGCATGTGGCTTACTATGTGGAGCAGGGCTCGGACGAAAAAGAGGCCATGAAACTGGTGGCAAAAGACCGTGGCATTTCCAAGAGAGATGTTTACGACGCAGTGAAAAAATAGAGAATGAAGCACAAAATTTTTCAAATCAATAAATTTTTCATGGACCTTTCCCGGTTCTTATTGCTGGTGCTGATTCCTATTTTCCGCGTAAAGAAAATTTATGTGGGAAGCGATGAAAAAATCAAAAGCGGCGTGCTGATCGCCGCTAACCATACGGGTTTTAAAGATCCGCTGATTCTGGAAACTACCTTCTGGACTCGGAGAATGTTCTATGTCGTTGCAGAAGTAGTAATGCAGAATAAGATTCGAAATATTTTTATGGAAGGAGCCGGCTGCATCAAGATTGACCGGAACATTGCCGATACTTCCGCTATTAAAAAATGTGTCAGTGTGCTGAAGGAGGGCTTCGCTCTTTCCATTTTCCCACAAGGGGCCATCGGTGAAAATGACGCCAGTTTTAAATCCGGAGTAGCGCTGATTGCCAGTTTGGCCAAGGTGCCGATTCTTCCGGTTTATATTGAGAAGCGGAAAAATTTCTTCAAACGTCAGGTGGTAGTCATCGGAGAGCCGCTCCGTATCAGCGATTATTGTGACAAGAAAATGCCGAGCGTCCAGGACCTGGAAATGGTGACGGAAAAGCTCTATGAGAAATATGAGGAATGCAGACAATGGACATTGAAGCAAAATTAAAAGAATTATTACATGGCATCGACGAAGAGATTGATGTAGACGCTATTACCTTAGAATCCAATCTGATGGATGATATAGGCATGAGCAGCGTAGCTCTTTTATACATGTCTGTAGCTTTAGAAGATGAATTTGGAATTGATTTTTCCGAAATCGATATGAAAGAAACCAAAACCGCAGGGGATGTAGTCGCGCTGATTGAGAAGAAACTTCAGCAGGGCTAGTAAGAATTGGCTGTTGGGTGATCGATTGAAAAGCATACGACAGATTTTATGAACAAAAACGACATTATTGAATTAAATATAACAGACATCGGGGTGAACGGAGAAGGTATAGGTAAATTTGAAGGCTGTACCTTTTTTGTTAAGGTCGCTATTATTGGCGACACTGTTCAGGCGGTTGTAACCAAAGTGAAAAAAGGTTACGCCTATGCGAAGATGCTGAAAATTTTAGAGCCGTCAGAAAAGCGTATCGACCCGGTTTGTCCGGTAGCTTCCCGTTGCGGCGGCTGTCAGATCATGCAGATGAATTATGACGCCCAGCTGGAATTCAAAGAGAAAAAAGTCCGGGGAAATTTAGAGAGATTAGGCGGAATCTCCTTCACGAAAGACGCTGGCGCTGAAGCTGTTGCAACGCCAACAAAGACGGCAACGTTTTCGGAAGATGCTGGCGCAGAGGGAGCGATTTTCTATCCAATTATCGGCGCGGATCGAATGGAAGGCGATAGCGTTCCGACCCAGTATCGCAACAAGATGCAATTCCCAATCGGGAAAAATAAAGAGGGGGCCATCGTAACTGGATTCTACGCAGGCAGAACCCATTACATTATTGAAACGGAAAAATGTCTGGCTTCCCGGCCGGAAGATAATAAAATTCTGGCAGCAGTTCGTTCCTTTGCAGCGGAGCATCAG
>JAZUGA010000126.1:0-34839 GCA_045640945.1 Lachnospiraceae bacterium
GAACTGGAAGATGATTTTAACGAAGAACTTGCAGACGAAGACTTTGAAGAACTGTTTGACGAATTCGATGATGAATTTGAAGAGACCGAAGAGGACTTCATTGAAGAAGAGACAGAAGAAGTCGTAGAAGAAACCGTAGAAGAATTTGCGGAAGAGACCGAAGAGGACTTCGAGGAAGAAACAGAAGAGGACTTCGAAGAGGATTTTGAAGAAGAAATCGGGGAAATCGAAACGGAAGAAGCAGAAGAAATCATAGACGAAGCAGAAGAAATCATAGAAGAAGTAGAAGAAGCAGAAGTAGACTTCGAAGAAGATTTTGACGATTTCCTGGATGATGAAGAATTAGATGAAATTTTAGCAGAGGCTGCGGATGAAGCAGAAGAATTTCCGGAAGAAGCTGAAGAACTTGTAGAAGAAGCTGAAGAAGAAATCGAAAAGACTGTAGAAGAAGCCGAGGAAGAAATCGCCGAAGCAGCAGAAACAGTAGAAGAAGAAATCGAAGAGACTGTAGAAGAAGCCGAGGAAGAAATCGCCGAAGCAACAGAAGCAGTAGAAGAAGAACTCGAAGAACCTGTAGAAGAGGCCGAGGAAGAAATTGCCGAAGCAGCAGAAACGGTAGAAGAAGAAATCGAAGAAACTGTTGAAGAAGCCGAGGAAGAAATTGCCGAAGCAACGGAAGCAGTAGAAGAAGAAATCGAAGAAACTGCAGAAGAATCCTTAACGGGTCTTGAAGCTGCAGCAGGCGGCCTTGGAGCAGCAGCTCTTGCAGGTGTTGCAGGCTTAGCTGGAAGTGAGACTGAGGAAACAGAAGCAGCAGAAGAAACGTTTGAAGAAGAACTTCCAGCGAATGTAATCGTTATTGCTACGGATGAAACCTGGGGCTATTACGCTTCCGATATTGAAACCTGTGGCTTTGGCAAGGGAGAAGTATTTAACCGTCTCCTTTGGGCAGAACAGGACAACCCGGACAAAGATGTAGAAGTTCTGGATTTGGATATTCCACTGGTGGAACGTTATGCTGAGCCAATTACGGCTCTGGAAGAATTAAAGGCAGAGGAAGTAGTTAAGAATGCAGCCGGCGAAGAATTCCTCGATTTTGGCAAACCATTTACCGGTTATGTTTCCTTTACATCAAATCTTCCTGAGGGCACAAAGGTGGTTTTAGATTTCGTTAACGATCCAGAAGAGGAAGCGGAACAGCCTGGATTTACCTATATCACGGATGGCGTTCCGGAAGTAGTCAGTGCGCATTTTGCATACTTCAAAGGAAGATATGTAAAAGTAAGTGGCTGGGATGGTGAATTGAATCCGGAAGACTTTACTGCATTTGTCCTTCTTCCAGAAGAAGCAGAAGAACCAGAAGAAGTTCTGGAAGAAATTATAGAAGAAGAACCGGAAGCTGCAGAAGAAAGCTTACAGGCTGGATTCATTGAGACTTCCGATGAAAACCTGAACCGGTTATTTGATAATATCTTCACCAGACAGGAAAAAGTCTTTGCAGATGATGAAGAGTCCGAAACTGCAGAGGAAGTTATTGATAAATTTGCAGCTGCAGCATGCTATAACATGGACGTAAAAGAAGGCATTGAAACTCTTCTTGCAGATCAGGAAGGCAAATGTCTGGTAACTGTTCCATGGACTTTATATAACATGTATGGCGACAAAGAAGGTCTGGAAAAATTCTATGATGGTATGAAGAACTATGTAGAAGAAAGGGCAGAAGGCCTCGATGGATTCTTGAAAGAATCGGAAGAATTTATTCCTTATGATGAGGCATCGGATAGTGCATTTATTGCATCTGCTAATTTCTATGAAGCCGCAGATATCGCACAAAAGGCAGCAAAGGCTTTGGAAAAAGAAGAGGATGCAGAGAAATTTGCTAAGCTGGCAGAAGATGTAAAAGCAGCGCTTCTGGATGAATTCTATACTCCATCAGGAAGAACCTTCCTTTATACTCAGGAAGAACTGATAACTGCTTTAAGAACTGGTATTTATAACAACAAAGAAAGATTGGTCAAAGAACTGAAAGCAAGCTTTAAAGAGGAATGCTATCAGATTACATGTGGAGCAGAGGAAATTCCTTCCCTTTGCAAGACCTTGGCGGATAACGGTCTGGAAGATCTGGCATACCGTCTGTTACTGGAAATCAATAATTATGGATGGCTTTATGGTGTGGAAGAATCCGATACAGCAATCTGGACCAGCGTAGATGCAATTGCAGAAGATGGAACGGTTGATAAAGAAATTCTTGAGGCAGATGATAGTCTGGAATATGGTGCGGTAGCAGAATTCCTTTATGCAAATGTTTTAGGTATTAAGCCTTTAGAACCTGGATTTAAAAAGATTGAATTAGCGCCAATGCCAAATTCAAATCTTATCTATGCAAACGGTGATTATCAGTCACCGGCAGGCAGAATCGTTTCTGGCTGGGAAGTATTAGAAGATGGAAAGATTCAGATTCATTTTGAAATTCCGGAAGGAGCAGAAGCAAAAGTAATTCTTCCTGCATGTGACGATGAAACCATTGCGGTTCAGGAATTAACCGGCGGCGAATATGACTTCGAATATATGCCAACAAAGGATTACATCCATCTGTTTAATGAGAACAGCGTTATAGGGGATCTTCTGAAGTATCAGGATGCTATGGATATTGTGGAAGAAATCAGCCCGGAACTGGCAGAAACTCTTCAAAATAGCGATTTGGGAATATTGGCAGAGCCTGTGGAATTCATTGATAATCTGGAGTCTGATTTAGAAAAAACTGCAGAAATCAAAGAAAAGATCTATCAGTTGATCTAAT
Organism: Lachnospiraceae bacterium; assembly: GCA_045640945.1. Lineage (GTDB taxonomy): Bacteria > Bacillota > Clostridia > Lachnospirales > Lachnospiraceae > RGIG5612. Next base: position 2,801 of record JAZUGA010000126.1, read on the forward strand.
TGAACAAAAAATAATTTATTATTGGCCACAATTTATGGCATTTCGCCATAAATTGTGGTTTTTATTTGCGAAGCTATACTAAATATGGTACAATTCAACAAATTGTAAAATAATGGAGGTCTTTTTGGGATGAAGTGCCCTTTTTGTGGATGTATTGAAACTAAAGTATTAGATTCCAGACCGAACGAAGACAGAACGGCTATCCGTCGTCGTCGTGTATGCGATCAGTGCGATAAACGTTTTACTACTTATGAAAAGATTGAAACGATTCCGCTGATTGTCATTAAAAAAGATAATAATAGGGAAGCTTATGACCGTACGAAAATCGAAAAAGGTATTCTTCGTGCCTGCTACAAGCGCCCTGTTTCTGCTGCCAGATTAGAACAGCTGATCGATGACATTGAAACTTCAATTTATTCTCTCGAAACCGCTGAAGTGAAAAGTACTACCATCGGCGAAATCGTTATGGACGCTTTGAAAGAAGTGGATCAGGTTGCATATGTTCGCTTTGCATCTGTTTACCGCGACTTTAAAGATGTTAACACCTTCATAGATGAAATTAAGAAACTGAACGAGTAAGCATGTTTAAAAAGTTCTATCCAACTGTGTATGCGTTAAGTGCATACACAGTTGATTTTTGTGAAATATATAAAAAAGGATACCGGGTATTGATTCTGGATGTTGATAATACTCTGGTAGAGCATGGCGCACCAGCTACAGAAAAGGCCGTGGCTTTTTTTGAGAATCTCCATGAAATCGGTTGGAAGACCTGTATTCTTTCCAACAATGACGAAGCCCGGATTAAGCCTTTTGCGGACGCAGTAAAAAGTGATTATATTTTTGATGCAGGAAAACCGAAACGTTCTGGTTACGAAAAAGCCATGAAAAAGCTTGGCGGCAATTTAGAAAACTCCCTGTTTATGGGAGACCAGATGTTTACGGATGTCTATGGGGCAAACCGCACCGGATTAAAATCCATTCTTGTTAAGCCGATTAAAATTGATCCACATTTTTACATCCGGCTGAAACGTTTAGGCGAAAAAATTGTAATGTTTTTTTACAGACCTTATGCAAAAAAACATCCAAAGAGTTTATAAAATGATGAACGAAAAATACGGAAAAGAAATAACAACACTTACAGGACTCATTGGGAGTCCTGTTTCTCATAGTCTTTCTCCGTCAATTCATAAAAAGGGATTCGAAAAAAACGGAATGGAAGGATACGATTATGTCCTGATGGATTCCGCGGAAGAAGACCTGAAATCTATATTATCCAATTTGGATGAGCGGTTTGTCGGCTTTAATGTCACCATGCCGGACAAGCTGGAAATCATGAAATATCTGGATGAGCTTTCCGAAGAAGCGGCTGCAATTGGCGCGGTGAATACCGTAAAGATTGAGCATGGGAAAATGATTGGATATAACACCGATGGAAAAGGCTTTCTGGAAGCCTTAAGAAAATGCGGTGTTGAAGTAAACAAAAAGAAGGTATTGATCTTTGGAGCAGGCGGCGCTGCAAAGGCTGTAGGCTATGAACTTGAGAAGGCCGGAGCAGAAGTAGAAAAGCTTCATCGGCCGGAGAAGGAAGAACTTTACCGTAAATTGAGGGAATGTGACATTTTCATTAATGCATCACCAGTGGGAATGGACGGGATTTCCTGTCCGGTTGAGAGCTTGGAAAATGTTAAAAATAATCTGTTTATCGCAGATCTGATTTATAAACCAGAACGCACAAAACTCATGGAAATGGCACAGAAAAAAGGCCTGAAATTCATGAATGGAAACAGCATGCTTTTCGAACAGGCAAATCTGTCTTTTTCCATCTGGCATGGCGTAAAGATTTCTTAACAATTCTATACATTTTACCCAAAAAAAATAGTAATATTTATCGATTTTTATGTGCAAACGACCATTTTTCAACTTTTTGTTGTATTGGTATTGCAAAAATAATACAATTATGCCATCAGTGAATTTTTGCTTTTTTCACGATGCTTTTTTTGTGCGTAAAATGAGCCCAGCGGCCGCCGCTTGCGAGCGGACATTGGGCGAAAACGTACAGCGAGACGAAGTCGAGCCTGTGTGTATGGAAAAGCGTGTAATGAGCGTGAAAAAAAGCGGTAGCAATTGTAGTTAGAAGAAGAAATAGGAGTAGAAATGTTAAAATTATTAAGATTCCTCAACAAGAAAGACTGGGTGTATGTCTTCTTTGTAGTGGTATTCGTATGCTGCGGTGTATTCCTTTCACTGAAGCTGCCGGATTACATGACAAACGTTACCCAGTTAGTTGAAACTGGCGGCTCCGTAGAAGAGGTATGGAGTGCCGGTCTTTGGATGCTGTTATGTGCAGTTGGCGATGCAGTTTGTACAATCTTTATGGGATTCTTCTCATCCAAGGTTGCAGCAGACTTCTCCGCATCCCTTCGTGCTGCAGTTTACAACAAAGTAGTAAGCTTCTCTATGGAAGAGATCAGCTTATTCTCAACATCCAGCTTACTGACAAGATCAACAAACGATATTACCCAGATTGCAATCATGATCACGAACTGTATGCAGTCTCTGTTAAGAGCTCCAATCATGGCTGTTTGGGCTTTCATTAAGATCTTAGGCAGAGCTTATCAGTACCTGATCGTATTAGGTGTTGCAGTTGTTATTTTGGTAATTGTTATCTTAACAAACTTCAAACTGGTTGTTCCAAAATTCCGTTTAATCCAGAAATTAACGGATAACCTGAATGAAGTATCTCGTGAAAACCTGACCGGTGTTCGTGTTGTTCGTGCTTACAACGCAGAAGAATATCAGCAGGCAAAATTCAACATTGCAAATAAAGATTTATACGACAACCACTTATATACAGGAAAAGTTATGGCTTACCTGCCACCATCCATGCAGTTTGTTATGAGTACAACTTCCCTGTGCATTTATTGGGTAGGCGCTCGTCTGATTCAGAATATGGCTGACCCAATGATGAAGATTGGTATGTTCAGTGAACTTGTTACATTTATGGCATATGCAATGCAGATTATCGGTGCATTCATGATGATTTCCTTTACATTCCTCATGATTCCAAGATGTCTGGTTGCTGCAGGCCGTGTTAACGAAGTACTTTCAACCGAAGCTAAGATTAAAGATGGAAATAACCTGGATATTCCGAAAGGCAAAGGAACTGTTGAATTCAAGAATGTTGGATTCACATACCCAGATGCTGAGGAACCTGTTCTTACCGGTGTTTCCTTTACAGCAAATGCTGGAGATACTGTAGCGTTTATCGGATCAACTGGATCAGGAAAGAGTACACTGATTAACCTGGTTCCAAGATTCTTCGATGTTACAGAAGGTCAGGTTTTAGTAGACGGAGTAGATGTCAGAGAATACACACAGCATGATCTCCGTTCCAGAATCGGATATATTTCACAGAAGGCAACTCTGTTCAAAGGCACTCTTCGTTCCAACGTTGCTTATGGCGATTATGGCGACGAAGTAGTAGATGATGAAAGAGTTATTCATGCGTTAACAGTTGCTCAGGGCAAAGATATTATTACAAAGACAGAAGATGGTATTAACCAGGAAGTTGCACAGGGTGGTACAAACTTCTCCGGTGGCCAGAAACAGCGTATTTCTATTGCTAGAGCAATCTGCAAACGTCCTGAGATTTTCATTTTCGACGATTCCTTCTCAGCTCTGGACTATAAGACAGATAAGGTTCTGAGAAGCGAACTGAAGAAAGAAACTAACGGTGCCACAACATTGATCGTAGCGCAGCGTATCGGTACTGTTAGAGATGCAGATTTAATTGTTGTTTTGGATGAAGGCAAAGTTGTTGGTGAAGGAACTCATAAAGAACTGTTAGAGTCTTGTGATGTTTACCAGCAGATTGCACGTTCACAGTTATCAGAGGAGGAATTAGCCAATGCGTAGAGGTGGAGGAAGACATGAGAAGGCTGATTTCAAATACTTAAAGCCTTTGATTAAATATTTAGGAAACCAGAAGGTTCCACTGTTCCTTGCAATCCTGTTCTCAATCTGCGGAACTATTTTCACAATTATCGGACCTAGATTTACAAGCCAGATTGCAGACCTTATTTCTGAAGGATTTACCGGGGACATTAATATACCTAAAATTACAAAAATCGGTATCATGCTGATATGTTTCTATGTTACAGCATGGATCCTGTCCTATTTTCAGGCTTACCTGATGAACATCGTTACACAGAAAACATCCTTTGGCCTGAGAGATCAGATTAGTAGAAAGATTAACGTGCTGCCACTGAAATTCTTCGACAGCAACTTAATCGGTGATATCCTTTCCAGAATCGTAAACGATGTCGATTCTATTGCAAATACCATGCATCAGAGCGTAGGTAACTTGTTCCATGCAGGAACACAGTTTATCGGCTGCTTAATTTTAATGTTCGTCACAAACCCAATACTGACTTTAGTTGCTTTAGCATCTGCAGTTCTTGGTTTTGTACTGATGATCCTGCTGACCAGATTCTCCCAGAAATACTTCTCACGTATGCAGAAGGAACTTGGTGCATTAAATGGTCATGATGAAGAAATCTATGCAGGCCATAACGTAGTTAAGGCTTACAATGCAGAAGAATACGAAGGAAAGAGATTTGATGAAATCAACGCTCGTTTCAAATTCGTAAACTTCAGAGCTCATTTCTTCGGTGGTATCATGCAGCCTATCATGGGATTTGCTGGAAACTTAGGTTATGTAGCAGTATGTATCGTTGGTGCAGCTATGGTTGCCAGCGGACAGATTACTTTCGGTGTTGTTGTAGCATTCATGATCTACATCAGAATGTTCTCACAGCCACTGCAGCAGTTTGGCCAGGTATTCACACAGCTTCAGAGCTGCGCAGCTGCTTCCAAGCGTGTATTCGCATTCTTAGAAGAAACAGAACTTGAATATGATGCAGATAAGCCAGTTCTTATTCCAGAAGGAACAGCAAAAGGCGATATCGAATTCCGTAATGTTAAGTTCGGTTACAACGAAGACAAGATTATCATCAAGAACTTCTCTGCAAAAGCAGCAGCAGGCAAGAAGGTTGCTATCGTTGGACCTACCGGTGCTGGTAAAACAACTATGGTTAACCTGCTGATGAGATTCTATGAGACCAACGAAGGTTCCATCTTTATCGATGGTCATGATACAAAGGATATGAGCCGTGCAGAGGTTCACTCCTTATTCGGAATGGTTCTTCAGGATACATGGTTATTTGAAGGAACATTTAAAGAAAACATTAAATACAATATCGACGCAACCGATGAACAGATTGAGAGAGCAGCTAAGATGGCTGGTATCCACCACTTCATCATGACAATGCCTCAGGGCTACGATACTGTACTGGATGAAGAAGCGAACGTATCTGCAGGACAGAAACAGCTGATTACCATTGCCCGTGCTATGGTTGCTGACGCTCCATTCCTGATCTTAGACGAAGCTACATCATCCGTTGATACTCGTACAGAGCAGTTAATTCAGGACGCTATGGACCGCTTAATGGCTGGACGTACTTCCTTCATTATTGCTCATAGACTTTCAACAATTAAGAACGCTGACCTTATTCTGGTTATGAAAGAAGGCGACATTATCGAGCAGGGCAGCCACGATGAACTTATTGCTCTTGGCGGCTTCTATGCAGATCTTTACAATAGCCAGTTTGATCAGATTGACTAATGTCAATTACTGAAACCTTTTGTCCGGAGAAATAACGTGGGAAAAGTTGTTAAGGTTAAAAATGTAGATATTGGCCAGGGAAAACCGAAAATCTGCGCGATCGTCATTGGCGAAAGTGCAGAGGAGATTTTGAATCTTGCGCAGGAAGCGAATGAGAATGACTGCGACATGATTGAATTCCGTGCGGATTTTTACCAGAATATTCTGGATTTCGATTCTGCTAAGGAAATTGCTTCGAAGATTCGAAGCACCTGCAAAAAGCCGATTATTTTTACCTGCAGAACTGCTGCAGAAGGTGGTAAGAAAGAGATTCCTCTCGATTACTATAAGAGCCTGCTGAAAATGGTTTCCCAGTGTTATTATGCAGAGCTGATCGATGTTGAAGCTTCTGCCCTCGGGAACGATAAGGACTTTGTAGAAGAATTAAAAGACAACGGGTCTTATGTAATTATCTCAAAGCATGATTTCAATAAGACCCCGAGTTTTGATGAAATCATCGAGACTTTCTTCGATATGCGGGATATGGGAGCAGATATTGTAAAAGTTGCCTATATGCCGAATAATAAAAAAGATGTTTTAAATTTGATTAATGCATCGCTCCGTATGACGGATGAATATGATTTCTGTCCGCTGGTTGCTATTTCCATGGGACATCTGGGAGTAGTTACCAGAGTGATCGGAGAGTTTACCGAAAGCGCCATTACCTTTGGCTCCATTTCAAAAAGCTCCGCTCCGGGACAGATTCCAATTGAAGAACTGGAAAGTGTGTTGGATGTTATCCACACCAACTATAAAAAAGTATTTCTTATTGGGTTTATGGGTACCGGCAAGACAACAGTTGCTAATGCCCTTGCAAATAATTATGGATTAAAGAAAATTGATCTGGATGCTTATATTGAACAGAAAGAGAATATGAGCATTTTCGATATTTTCGAAACCCAGTCGGAAGAGGTTTTCCGTGATAAGGAAACCAAACATTTAAGACACATTCTGAAAAAAGATTATCAGGTTATTTCTCTTGGCGGCGGTATTGTGCTCCGAAGCGAGAACATAGATATGATTAAGGAGAAAGGAGAAATCGTCTTACTGACTGCTTCTCCGGAGACCATTGAAGAACGTGTGAAAAATGACAAGACCAGACCTCTTCTTGGAGAAAACTTTGATCTGGAATATGTAAAACAGCTGATGAACAGCAGAGAAGAAGCATATAACCAGGTAGCAGATGTGATTATCGACACAGACAATAAAACGATTGACCAAATTTGCAAGGAAATAGTTGAAAGTTTGGGATTTTTAAACTAAAATAAGTAAGTTGAGTATTATTTCAGAAAGAGAAATACTGGCACGAACAGTTAATTTAAGGAGGAACTAGTTATGGGCGATGTTGTACAGGCTGGCAAAATCAAAAACGGTCTTACCGTAGAAATTGAAGGTGATGTTTACCAGATTATCGAGTTCCAGCATGTTAAACCAGGAAAAGGTGCTGCATTCGTTAGAACAAAAATCAAAAACATCATTTCCGGTGGTGTTGTAGAAAGAACTTTCAGACCTACAGATACATTTGATACAGCACACATTGATAGAGTAGAAATGCAGTATCTCTATGATGATGGAGATATGTATAATTATATGGATACGGAGTCTTATGAGCAGATTCAGGTTAGCCACGATGATGCAGGCGAATCCATGAAATTCGTTAAAGAAAATGAAATGGTTAAGGTTTGCTCTTACAAAGGCAAAGTATTCTCAATTGAGCCTCCAACAGCTGTTGAGCTTCAGGTAACTGAAACAGAACCTGGCTTCAAAGGCAACACAGCTACTGGCGCTACAAAACCTGCAACTGTTGAAACTGGTGCTCAGGTTATGGTTCCATTATTCATCGAGCAGGGCGAAATGATTAAAATTGATACACGTACTGGTGAGTATTTATCAAGAGCTTAATTCATTTTATTCAAAAATTCAGGACCGGCAAAAGCCGGTCCTTTTTGCATCAACAATGAGAAAAGTGTATCGTGCTTGCGCGAATGCATCTTGTAAAAAAGATTTAATAATGTAAACGTTTGACTGTCCAAATCCTGTGGGTTAACATAATCCCACAGGATTTTTCTTATGCCTCCCGTTCGGGACGCTTAAATCCCCTTTTTTGAAACTAATTTAATCATGTGCCATGAAAGGCAGAAAGGAAGGAGTATATGGAGTATACGCTTTTTAAAGATCGTGTAATTAACGGTCTGAAAGACAAGCTGGAAGCTGGAAAGGAGGTGAATGTTAAGCCGATTCTTAAGAATAATGATTTGGAACTGGATGCGCTGACGATTGATGACGACTCTAATAACCTGGTGCCGACTTTGTATCTGAATTATCTCTATGAAGAGTACGAGGACGGAGCGACGATTGATGAGATCATAGAAGAAATTTTATTCGTTTCAGAGAACTATTCTAAGAATAAGAGTTTTGATTATGAGGCCTTGGAGGATTACGAGCTGGCAAAGAGCCATATTGCCTGTAAGCTGATCAACCGTGAGAAAAACCAGAAGCTTTTAGAGGGAGTTCCTTATAAGCCATTTCTGGATCTGGCGATTGTTGCCTATTATCTTTTGGAAGTGGAAGACGGCGATTTTTCTACTGTTACGATTAATCAGGAGTGCCTGAAAAAGTGGGGCATTTCCGGAGAAAAATTAATTCAGGAAGCGATGGAGAATACCAAAGAATTATTGGGCGAATATATTTCCCCGTTATCTTCTGTCCTGTGGGATATTTATAATCAGCGAGAAGAAAATAAGTCCCTGGAGGATGATATGATGGAGCTTATGATAAAAGAAGAAGGTCAGCCTCCGATGTTCGTAGTTTCCAACAAGCCAAGAGTGAACGGCGCCATTAATATGCTGAATTTAAGATTCTTAAAGAAGCTGGCAGACGCTGTGGAATCGGACCTGTATATTATCCCTTCTACGGTACATGAAATCATCCTTGTCCCGGCAAAACCGGACGTATCCAGAGAAGAACTGGACCGAATCATTCTCTCCATTAATAACGAGGAAATCAAGCCTCAGGACGTTCTTTCCGACCATTCTTATATCTATCGCAGAGATTTGAACAAAATCATCTTATAAATAAAAATATCCATAAAAAAACCCATAAAAAATACACCCAGGCGGAATCGAACCGCCATTTCAGGCTCCGGAGGCCTGCGCTCGATCCATTGAGCTATGAGTGTATATGCACGGATTATACCACATTTATTCATTATTTACAAAAAAATAATATCAAATGCGTATATATTTGCTAATTATTGTATGTATTTTTTATTGTACAATCCGACCCCGAGTGATATAATTTTGACCATGAAAAAATCTAATAGAAGAACACCATTTTCTAGCAAATCATTTCATCGGAGGGAAGTTGTATTATGACGAGAATAATGAAAACTATGGATGGTAATACAGCAGCGGCTCACGTTTCTTATGCTTATTCCGACGTTGCCGCTATCTACCCAATTACTCCTTCTTCTGTTATGGCAGAATTAGCAGATAAATGGGCTACAGAAGGCTTGAAGAACATTTTCGGACGTGAAGTTCAGGTTACGGAAATGCAGTCGGAAGCTGGCGCAGCAGGTGCCGTTCATGGATCCTTAGCAGCAGGTGCTCTTACTACCACATTCACAGCATCTCAGGGCTTACTCCTTATGATTCCGAATATGTATAAAATGGCTGGCGAGCAGCTCCCGGCAGTTATTGATGTATCTGCCAGAACCCTTGCAACCCATGCGCTTTCTATATTTGGCGATCATTCAGATATTTATGCATGCCGTCAGACCGGCTTCGCATTCCTTTGCTCTGCCAGCGTTCAGGAAGTTATGGACTTAACTCCTGTTGCACATTGTGCAGCTATTAAAGGCAGAGTTCCTTTTGTTAATTTCTTTGACGGATTCCGTACTTCTCATGAAATTCAGAAAATCGAAGTTTGGGATTATGAAGACTTAAAAGAACTGGTTGATGAAGAAGCAATTGACCGCTTCAAAGCAAACAGTCTGAATCCATACCGTGGTGGACAGTCTGGTTCTGCCCAGAATCCGGACATTTTCTTCCAGGTAAGAGAAGCAAGCAATAATGCGTACAATCAGCTGCCGGCAGTAGTTGAAGAGTACATGAATAAAATCAACGAAAAGATCGGAACAAATTACGGACTTTTCAATTATTACGGAGCAGAAGATGCAGAGCATGTAATTATTGCAATGGGTTCTGTATGCGAAACGATTGAAGAAACCGTTGATTACTTAAACGGTCTCGGTGGAAAATACGGCGTTGTTAAAGTAAGACTTTATCGTCCGTTCAGCCCAGAGCATCTGATTAAGAGCATTCCGGATACGGTAAAACAGATTTCCGTTCTTGACCGTACAAAAGAGCCGGGAAGCATCGGTGAACCTTTATATCTGGACGTTGTAGCTGCTTTAAGAGGCTCCAAATTCCACAACACTCCAATCTTCTCCGGAAGATATGGATTGTCTTCCAAAGATACAAATTCTTCACAGATCATTGCTATATTTAAGAACACAGAAAAAGAAAGATTTACAGTAGGTATCGTTGATGATGTTACAAATCTTTCTCTGGAAATAAAAGAAAAACCAGTTACCGTTCCTGCATCTATTATCAGCTGCAAGTTCTGGGGACTGGGATCCGATGGTACCGTTGGAGCAAACAAGAACTCCATCAAAATCATTGGTGACAACACGGACCAGTTCGCACAGGCTTACTTTGACTATGATTCAAAGAAATCCGGTGGTGTAACCGTTTCTCATTTAAGATTTGGCAAGACGAAAATTAAATCCACATACCTGATCAGTCAGGCCGATTTCGTAGCCTGCCATAATCCTTCATATGTGAGAAAGTACAACATGGTTCAGGACCTGGTAGATGGTGGAACCTTCCTTTTGAACTGCTCCTGGGATGCGGAAGAACTTTCCGAGCATCTTCCTGGACAGGCAAAGAGATATATTGCAGAACATAACATTAATTTATACACCATTGATGGTTTCAAGATTGGTAAGGAAATCGGCTTAGGCGGAAAGATCAATACCGTTCTTCAGTCTGCATTCTTCAAACTTTCCGGCATTATTCCGGAAGAAGAAGCAATTCGTCTGATGAAAGAAGCTGCAAAGAAGTCTTACGGCCGTAAGGGCGAAGCTATCGTAAACATGAACTATGCAGCTATTGATGCAGGCGCTCAGCAGGTAGTTAAGGTTGAAGTACCGGAAGATTGGAAAAATGCGGAAGACGAAGTATTAGGAACAATCCATACCGAAGGCAAAGAAGACGTTCTTAAATTCGTAAACAACATCCAGAATCAGGTCAATGCCATGAACGGCAACAGCCTTCCTGTTTCTGCGTTTGTAGATTATGCAACTGGATATACTCCAGGTGGCACAGCTGCTTACGAGAAGAGAGGTATTGCTGTAGACGTTCCTTGCTGGAATTCTGAAAACTGTATTCAGTGTAATCAGTGCGCATATGTATGTCCTCATGCAGCTATTCGTCCGGTTATCATGACGGAAGAAGAATTTGCGAAAGCTCCTGAGGGAATGAAAGCAAAAGACGCTACCGGCCTTGCTGGATACAAATTTGCAATGACCATATCGGTTCTGGACTGTACCGGATGTGGATCCTGCGTAAATGTATGTCCTGGAAATAAGAAAGCAGAAACTCTGGTGCTGAAACCGTTAGAGGACCAGTTAGAGGAACAGAAATTCTTTACCTATGGTTTGACCGTTTCTGAAAAACCAGAAGTATTTGATAAATTCAAAGAGTCTTCCGTAAAGGGAAGCCAGTTCAAACAGCCATTACTTGAGTTCTCAGGCGCATGCGCTGGTTGTGGCGAGACTCCTTATGCAAAATTAGTTACCCAGTTGTTTGGTGAAAGAGCATTGATTGCAAACGCAACCGGATGCAGCTCTATCTGGGGCAACTCTTCACCTTCCACTCCATACACCCTCAGCAAGAAAGGCTATGGACCTGCATGGAGCAACTCTCTGTTTGAAGATGCAGCAGAATTCGGATATGGCATGGTTCTCGCAAGCAATGCGATCCGTGATGCGTTAAAAGAAAAGATCGAAAATATCGTTGCCAATGGAAAGAATGCAGACGTAGTAGAAGCCGGAAAAGAATGGCTGGATACTTTCCGCAGTGGAGCTTTAAACGGACCTGCTACGGAGAAACTGACTGCAGCTCTGGAGGCTTGTGGATGCGATAATTCAAAAGCGATTCTGAAACAGAAAGAGTACTTATCCAAGAAGAGCCAGTGGGTATTCGGCGGCGATGGCTGGGGCTACGACATCGGTTTCGGTGGACTGGATCATGTAATTGCCAGCGGCAAAGACATTAATATTTTAATATTTGATACAGAAGTATATTCAAATACAGGCGGACAATCTTCAAAGGCTACTCCTACCGGAGCTACTGCTCAGTTTGCAGCAGGCGGCAAGGAAGTAAAGAAGAAAGATATTGCTCAGATAGCTATGAGCTATGGCTATGTTTATGTAGCACAGATAGCAATGGGAGCTGATATGAATCAGTGTATTAAAGCCTTTGTGGAAGCAGAAAGCTATCCGGGACCTTCTTTGATCATTGCTTACGCTCCATGTATCAACCATGGTATTAAGGGCGGCATGAGCACTGCTCAGTCAGAAGAAAAGATGGCTGTAACCAGTGGATACTGGAATCTGCTTCGCTACGATCCTCGCCTGAAAGATGAAGGCAAGAATCCATTCATGCTTGACAGTAAAGAGCCATCAACAGAGTATGTTGATTTCCTTCATAACGAAGTAAGATATAGTGCTCTTGAACTTCAGGATCCGGAGAAAGCAAAAGAATTATTTGCGAAATCGGAGAAGGAAGCCAAGGACAGATACGAATATCTTAAGAAACTGGAAAGCCTGAATTAAGAAAAACAAAAATCAATTTGTGGATTGGATGCCTGACTTTTTAGTCAGGCATTCCTATGTTAGAAAGAAAGGTTAGGCGTTACAATTGGAAGAAGAACATAGTTTTTTCAAGAAGGTATTAAATGCGCTAAAAAAGGCAGTATTTCAGTTCAATCGTTTTTTCAGTGTAAAAAATAATCTGTATACTGGTTTAGTAATCGTATTATTGCCAATTGCTTTAACTTTAACTGTTGAGATGTTATCCAGGTCCTCCTTCCTTGCGGGATGGCAGTTCCTGTTTGAACATCCGGTTCCATTCTTCGTGAATGCTTGCATCATTGCCTGTACTGTATTATTAGCATTACTTTTTAAACGAAGAGCGTTTGTTTATCTGGTAGTATCTGCATGCTGGGTTGCTTTAGGCTGTATTAATATGGGGATGCTCCATGCGAGAGTTACTCCTTTTAATGCTACCGATATTTTTATGATCAAAACCGGTCTGCGAATTGCGGACAAATATATTAAACCAGCTGCAATGGTTACATACATTGCTGTGGCCATATTAGTGATTGCGTTTCTGGTTTTCGTATGGCTGAAAGGACCAAAGATCCAGGAAAAGATCCGGAGAGTCCGTAATGCAGTTGTAATCGCATGTATGGCTGTAGTTACGTTAATTGCTGTCAGTGTTGCCTTGGATACCGGCTTTATTGCCAGCAACTTTAACAACCTGCCAAATGCATATAAAGCGTACGGCTTTACCTACTGTTTCTTGAATTCCATTTTTGATAATGGTGTAGATAAGCCAGAAAACTATTCCAACGAGGAAATCATCGAGCTGGTTGACGAAAGCGAACATGGTGAGATTGAAATAACACAGGTTACGGACGCAACGCCGAATATTATTATGGTTCAGCTGGAGTCTTTCTTTGATATTACGAGAATGGACAATCTGGAGTTTTCGGAGGACCCAATCCCGTATTTCCGAAGCCTGATGGAGAACTATAACTGGGGCTATATTGATGTGCCATCAATTGGCGCAGGAACTTCCAACACAGAATTTGAAGTCCTGACCGGAATGAATCTGGAAGATTTTGGCTCCGGCGAGATTCCGTATAAAGGAATCTTACTGAAGGAAACCTGTGAGAGCATGGCCTATGATTTAGGTCGAAACGGATATACTTCTCACGCAATCCATAATAACGACGGAACCTTCTATCAGCGCCATACGGTTTATCCGAATCTGGGCTTCGATACCTTTACGACGATGGAATATATGCAGCTGAAACCGGAGGACTACACGCCGATTAAATGGGTTCGGGATGAAATCCTTACAGACTGCATCAATGACTGCCTGAACTCTACAGAAGATGGAACGGATTTTATTTTCACCGTATCCGTAGAAGGCCATGGAAGCTATCCGAATTATTATGTTTCCGGAATGAATGAGATTCGTGTAACCAACGTAGAAAACAGAGACACGTCTTATGCCACCCAGTACTATACGAATCTGATTCACGATATGGACAGATTTATTGAGAAGCTGATAACTTCCCTGAGCGAAAGAAATGAGCCGACTATTCTGATACTGTATGGAGATCATTTCCCAAGTCTGGGACTGGAACAGGAGCATCTGAAAGACGGAACTCTGACTCAGACCGAATATGTTGTATGGAATAACATGGGCCTTTCCTTTGACTTTGGAAACATTCAGACCTATCAGCTTATGCCGAGACTTTTAGGCGCTTTGGGAATTGAAGAGGGCGTAATCAACAGCTATCACCAGACTCATATAAATGACGAAGAGGACGAATATTTAAGCGGACTGCAGAATCTGGAGTACGATCTTCTTTACGGCGGAAAAGCTGCTTTTGGCGGCATAAATCCGTATCCAAAGAAGAATATGAAATTTGGTATTAAAGACATTGAAATTACAGGAGTCTATAAGACCATAGAGGATGAAAAAACTTATCTTTATGTTAGTGGAAATAATCTTACGAAATGGAGTATGATTAACGTAAACGGTGACTATTATAAAACAGAAATGATAGACTTTAATCTGGTACGATGTGAGTATAACGCGTTGCCGATGGATGAAATTTTCCTGGCTCAGGTGGGCAAGGACAAATACCAGCTGTCCCGTTCCGAGGGATTTATTTACAAGTAATTATGAAGGCATGGATTATTGTAGTTGGAATATTAGTAATACTGGCTGTGGTCATTATGATCAGAGTCCGTTATGAACTTGTAACTTTACAGCGCAGCGACTACGAAATCCATACAGATAAAATAGAGCAGGGACGGAAGCTTCGCCTTGTGGTGATTTCGGATCTGCATAACCGAACCTACGGAGAAGAAAATAGTCAGCTGTTTCAGATGATCCAAGAGGCTGAGCCAGATTATATTCTGGCAGCGGGAGATTTGATCACTGCATCCAGCCGGAAAGATATGAAACCGGTTTTTCATCTTCTTTCGAAATTGACGTCTGTGGCTCCGGTCTTTTATTCTCCGGGAAACCATGAAAAGAGAATTGCAGAAGAAAGGAACGATTTCCCGGAATTGGAAGAAAACTTCCGGACTGGCTTAAAAGAAACGGGCGTAACCTATCTGGAAAATGAACAGAGGATTTTGGATAAGAATGTCTGCCTTTCCGGTCTTGATATGGATTTCCGGTTCTATAAAAAGCTGAAGGCTCCGAAGTATGAGCTTACGGACCTTAAGAAAGATTTACCGGAAACAGACCTTGAAAGCTTTCATATTCTGTTGGCCCATTCCCCAAAGTATTTTGAAACTTATGCCGAGGCAGGCTATGACCTGGTTCTGTCCGGTCATTATCATGGCGGCGCTGTAAGGCTTCCGGGAATCGGCGGCGTGATTTCTCCGCAGTTTGTGCCATTTCCAAAATATAGCAAAGGGAAATATGTTTTGGGAAAAACCACGATGATCGTATCTTCTGGTTGCGGTTCACACAAAGTTAATTTAAGATTATTTAATAAACCTGAAGTGATGGTAGTAGAAATAAATGGAAATAGCATTTAAATTGAACGCTTTTGAAGGTCCGCTGGATCTTCTTCTGCACTTAATAGAAAAGAATAAAGTAGATATTTACGATATACCGATTTCAATGATTACGGACCAGTATCTGGAGTATCTGGCGGAAATGGATAAGCACGACGCAGAACTGACCAGCGAATTTCTGGTTATGGCTGCAACCTTGCTGGATATTAAGGCCAAGATGCTTCTGCCAAAAGAAGTGGACTCCGAAGGAAACGAAGAGGACCCAAGAGCGGAACTGGTTCAGAAATTAATTGAATATAAGATGTATAAGTTCATGTCTGTGGAACTGAAGGACAAGGCAATTACTGCTTCCAAGGCGATGTACAAAGACGCTACCATTCCAGAGGAAGTGGCAAAATATGAGCCACCGATCGACCTGGATGTGTTCGTTGGAAATGTTACCATAGAGAGACTGAAAGCTGTATTTGATGACGTGGTAAAACGAAACAGCGAATTGGTAAACGTAGAAGCCATGCGCTATGGCAGGATCCAGAGAGAATCCATCAGTATTCCGGATAAAATTACCCAGCTGCGGGAATTCATTGGAAACCATACTCAATTCAGTTTCCGTGATTTTATTGAACAGCAGCCTACAAGAATGAATATTATCGTTTCTTTCCTGGCAATTTTAGAGTTAATGAAGACCGGAGAAATCTGGGCAGAACAGGATGGAAATGAAAACGACATAATCCTTTATACAGAACATTTGGAGGAAAGAATTGGAAACGAGCAAAATGAAAGCGATAATTGAAGCAATCCTGTTTACCATGGGGGAATCCGTAGAAATTGGTAAGCTGTGTACTGCTTTAGATGCTGATAAAAAGACAGTAAAGGCTGTCATCAAAGAATTAAAAGAAGAATATGACGCAAAGGAAAGCGGACTGAAAATTATTGAGATTGAAGATTCTTATCAGATGTGCACCCGGGAATTTGCCTATGAGTACCTGATTAAAATCGTTTCGATTCCGAAGTCTTACCGCTTAACGGACACTCAGTTAGAGACCCTTTCCATTATTGCTTATAAACAGCCGATTACAAAAATCGAAGTAGAGAAAATCCGTGGTGTTACTTCGGACCATGCGATCAATCGTTTGATTGAAGCCGGTTTGGTAGAAGAAAAAGGCCGTCTGACCACTCCTGGCCGTCCGATTATATTAGGTACGACGGAAGAGTTTCTTCGCCGATTTGGACTTTCCAGCTGTGATGAACTGCCGAACATTGAAGCAGAGCAGGTAGAAAACTTCAAGATGGAAGCAGAAGAAGAATTAGGCTACCGTCCAGAAGTAGTTCATGACGAGATGGAAGATGTTGAAGGTCAGATTTCCATGGACTTAGGTCAGAACGAAGACCCGTTTGAAAAATTTGATAATGACATCATCGATCCAGATGAAATCATTGATGTAGGAGTTTGATTAAAACTTTGAGAAAAGTAACCGTCATTGGCGGAGGCCCTGCTGGCATGATGGCAGCCATTGCTGCAGCCAGAGAAGGTGCGGATGTCACCATAATTGAAAAAAACGAAAAGCTGGGAAAGAAATTGTACATTACAGGAAAAGGCAGATGTAATCTGACCAACTCCTGCGATGTTACAGATTTCTTTTCTAATGTTGTAAATAACAGCAAATTCTTATACAGTGCTGTGTATTCTTTTACCAATAAAGATTTATACGATTTCTTTGAAGCGGAAGGTCTGAAGCTGAAAGAAGAGCGGGGAAACCGTATGTTCCCAGCGTCGGATAAATCCTCTGATGTAATTAAAACCCTGGAAAAAGTAATTCGAGAAGAAAAGATTCATGTAAAGCTGCGGACAAAAGTTACGGACCTGGATTCTGTGAAGGCAGATGCCGTAATCGTTGCAACCGGCGGCATTACTTATCCATCTACTGGCTCTACTGGTGACGGATATGTTTTTGCGGAGAAAGTCGGACATGATATTGTAGAACCGGTAACCGCCCTGGTTCCTTTGGTGTGCAAAGATTCCTTTATCAAAGACCTGGAGGGACTTTCTTTAAGAAATGTATCGGCTACCGTTACTTGTAAAGGAAAAGAATTGTACGATTCTTTTGGCGAGATGCTGTTTACAAAAGATGGTGTTTCCGGACCGATTATTCTTTCTGCGTCCAGCGTCATTACCAGAAGACTGCAGAAAGACAATACCGATTTCGTCCTTCATATTGACCTGAAGCCGGCACTGGATAAGGAAACTCTGGACGGACGAATCTTAAGGGATTTTGAAGAGCAGAAAAATAAAGAATTCAAGAATTCCCTGAGCAAATTATTACCGTCGAAGCTGGTGCCTGTCGTAGTAAAATTAAGCGGCATTGACCCTTATAAAAAAGTGAATGTCATAACGAAACAGGAAAGAACTGCTTTAGTGGAACTCCTGAAGGATTTCAAACTGCAGATTGACCGTTGTGCAGATGTGAATCAGGCAGTTATTACCAGCGGCGGAGTCAGCGTAAAGAAAATTGATCCAAAGACAATGGAGTCAAAGATAAAGAAAGATTTATATTTTGCGGGAGAAGTGATGGACGTAGATGCCTATACGGGAGGCTTCAATCTTCAGATCGCCTTTTCCACAGGATGGGCAGCAGGAAAAGCTGCAGCGAAAGGAACCGAATGAAAAAATTAGCAATTGACGGACCGGCTGGTGCAGGTAAGAGCACCATCGCCAAAATCTTATCAAAGAAAATGGGCTTTATGTATGTGGATACGGGAGCTATGTACCGTACTTTAGGCCTTGCCTGCCTTCGCGCAGGAATCGACCTGGAAGATGAAGCTGCAGTCAGCGAAGTATGCACGAAGGCCCCAATCGTTATTAAGTATATTGATGACGTACAGAAGATGTATCTGGACGGAGAAGATGTAAGCGAAACCATCCGTACGGAAGAAGTAAGCAGCGCCGCTTCCACTACCTCAAAATTCTTAAAGGTTCGGGAACGGCTGGTTAAGATGCAGAGAGATTTAGCGGAAGAGTATGATGTAGTTATGGACGGCCGTGATATCGGAACCCAGGTCCTTCCAAATGCTGACCTTAAGATTTACCTGACGGCTTCTGTAAGAGTAAGAGCAGAAAGAAGATATAAAGAATATCTGGAAAAGGGTCAGGAATGCAATCTGGAAGAAATCATGGAAGACATTGCGGCAAGAGATCATCAGGATATGACTCGCGAGATTTCTCCTCTTAGCAAAGCAGAAGATGCCATCGAAGTAGATACCTCCGATATGGATATTGATGAAGTCGTAGAAACGATAGCAGGCTTATGGAAGTAACGTTAGCAAAAACAGCAGGTTTCTGCTTTGGCGTAGAAAGAGCGATCAATCTGGTATATGAGCAGATTGAGAAGCAGGACGGAAGGAAAATTTATACTTTCGGACCTATTATTAATAATGCCGAAGTTGTAAAGGAACTGGAGGGAAAAGGTGTATACAGCATCGATTCTGAGGAACAGTTAAAAGATATCGCCGGAAACGTGCTGATTATCCGTTCTCATGGAATTCCCAAAGCGGTTTATGATGAGGCTGCAAAGTGGAACCTGAAAATCGTAGATGCGACCTGTCCTTTTGTTAAAAAAATCCATAAAATCGTAGAAGAAGAAAGCAAAAACGGCAAGGAAATCGTAATCATCGGAGATAAAGACCATCCCGAAGTAAAAGGCATTGTCGGATGGTCTGAAGGCAAGGTTACGGTGATCGCCGATGAAAGGGAAGCTGAGAACTTTCAGACGGACGAAAACGCAAAAATCTGCGTTGTTTCACAGACAACTTTTAACTTATTAAAGTTTCAATATGTAGTTGAAATAATAATGAAAAAAGGTTATGATACATGTGTTATAAAGACGATTTGTAACGCTACGCAGGCCCGGCAGGAAGAAGCAGGGCGTATTGCGGCGTGTGTCGATAAAATGATTGTTATTGGGGATCGGCACAGTTCCAATACTCAGAAGCTGTATAGCATATGCAAAGAACTTTGTACGGATACTTACTATATTCAGACACTTAAGGATTTGGACATTGCCAATCTGCAAGACGCTAAGAACGTAGGTATTACAGCAGGGGCAACAACCCCAAATAATATTATCCAGGAGGTTTTTCTTAATGTCAGAGGAAAAAAGCTTTGAGCAAATGATTGATGAATCAATCAAAACAATACATACGGGGGAGATTGTAGACGGCACTGTTATATCTGTTAAGCCAGACGAGATCGTTCTTAACATTGGCTATAAGTCAGACGGTATCATTACAAAAGAAGAATTCACAAATGATTCCAGCCTTGACCTTACAACAGTAGTTTCTGTAGGTGATCCACTTCAGGTTAAAATCCTGAAAGTTAACGATGGTGATGGACAGGTTGCTCTTTCTTACAAGAGAATCAGCGAAGAAAAAGCAAACAAGAGAGTTGAAGAAGCTTTCGAAAACAAAGAAGTTCTCACAGTTAAAGTTGAAAAAGTTACAACCGGCGGACTTATTACAGCTTTTGAAGGAGCTAAGATTTTCGTTCCTGCAAGCCTTGTATCCGACGTATTTGAAAAAGACCTGAACAAGTATCTTGATCAGGATATCGATATTATCGTAACAGAATTTAACCCTCGCAAGAGAAGAGTTATTGGTAACAGAAGAAAATTAGTTCAGGCTGCTAAGACAGAAAGAGCAAAAGAACTTTTAGCTTCTCTTCAGGTTAACGATATCGTTGAAGGCGAAGTTAAATCCGTTACAAGCTTTGGTGCATTCGTAGATTTAGGCGGAGTTGATGGACTTCTTCACATTTCAGAAATGAGCTGGGGTCGTGTAGATTCTCCTAAGGCTATCGTAAGCGTTGGCGATAAAGTAAGAGTATTCATTAAATCTATCGAAGATGGAAAGATCGCTCTTAGCTGCAAATTCCCAGATCAGAATCCATGGGTTATCGCTAAAGAAAAATATGCTCCTGGCAACATCGTTACCGGTAAAGTTGCTAGAATGGCTGACTTCGGTGCATTCATCGAGCTTGAACCAGGAATCGACGCTTTACTTCATGTTTCCCAGATTTCTAAGAAACATGTTAAGAAACCAGCTGACGTTCTGAAGGTTGGCCAGGAAATCGATGCAAAGGTTGTTGACTTCAAAGAAGAAGAGAAGAAGATCAGCCTTAGCAGAAGAGATTTCGAAGATGACCTCGTTCCAGATGAACCAGCAGAAGTAGTTGAAGAAGTTGCTGAAGAAGTTGCAGCAGAAGTAGTTGAAGAAGTTGCAGCAGAAGCAGCGGAAGCTACAGAAGAGTAATTCGAAAACTTTAAGGAAAAGTTGAAGAAGAGTTTGGGAAACCGGACTGTTCCAACGAATTAATAAATGAGAGTAATCGCAGGAAAAGCCAGGAGATTGACGTTAAAGTCAATCCCTGGCTTAGATACAAGACCTACAATAGACAGGATTAAAGAAACGTTGTTTAACATTCTCAGTCCTTATGTACCGGGTTCCTTCTTTCTGGATTTGTTTAGTGGTTCTGGCAGCATAGGCATAGAAGCATTAAGCAGGGGGGCTCGGCTTTCTGTTTTTGTGGAGAATAATCCAAAAGCAGTAAAGTGCATCCATGAGAATCTGGCATTTACCCGTCTGGCGGACGACGCAGTCGTTCTTCAAAAGAACGCAGTAAGTGCCATTAACGAATTGTCCTTGAAAAAATATAAGTTCGACATCGTCTATATGGATCCGCCGTATCAGGCCGGATTGGAAGAAGAGACGTTAAGAGCTTTGGAGATGTCTTCCATAATTGATGAGGATACTCTGATTATTATTGAAGCAGATAAACATAACAATCTGGATTTTTTAGAGAATACTAACTTCCATATCGAACGAGAAAAACTCTATAAAACCAACAAACATTATTTTTTAAAACTTGGTGATACACAATGACAAAGAAAATCGCCGTATATCCGGGAACTTTTGACCCGGTAACCTTAGGCCATATTGATTTAATAGAACGCGCTGCAAAAATGGTAGATGTTTTAGTAGTAGGCGTACTTCATAACAATGCAAAAACTCCTTTATTTTCTCCGGAAGAGAGAGTCGCAATGATTCAGGATGCTGTAAAGAACATACCGAATGTTAAGGTAATTGCTTTTGGCGGATTACTTTTAGATTTTGTAAAACAGCAGAACGCAACCATCGTTGTCAGAGGAGTAAGAACTGTTGCCGATTTTGAATATGAATTATCCTGGGCGCAGATCAACAGAACCATGGAACCGGAAATCGATACGATTCTCCTCGCTCCATGCACAAAATACGGAAATGTCAGCTCAAGTGCTGTTAGAGAAATAGCTGCTTTCGGTGGTGACATCAGTCAGTTTGTCACAAAGAAAGTTCAGAAAAAGGTAATTGCAAAATATCAGGAGAGAAACGGACAGTAAATTGTAGGGGGATTATGAATGAGTAAGATCGAGCAGATTATTGAAGAGATTGAAGTTTATATTGACGGCTGTAAATATCAGACCCTTTCCAATACAAAAATTATTGTAAACAGAGAAGAACTGGGCGAGCTTATTGAAGAACTGAAGGAAGCGATTCCGGATGAGATTAAAAAATATCAGAGAATTATTGCCAACAGAGATGCTATCTTAAAAGATGCTCAGGACAAATCCGATGATATTATTAATAAAGCGAACGAAATGACTTCCAATCTGGTATCCGAGCATGAAATTATGCAGCAGGCTTACAAAGAGGCGAATCAGGTAATCGAGGAAGCTACAGAAAGAGCTGGAAAGATTATTGACCGTGCTACTTTAGAAGCCAACGAAATGAAGAGAGCTGCTATGCAGTACACCGATAATTCCTTAGCTTCTATTCAGGAAATCCTGTCCTCTTCTATCGAAGACATGACGGTAAAACATGATGCTTTAATCCGTTCCCTGGAATCCAGCCTGGATATTACTACACAGAACAGAAAAGAATTAAGAGCTACGCCAATGCCTGCCTCCACCTATGCACAGAAAATTGAAGCAGCAGAAGAGGTAGAGGAACTGACGGAAGCGGAACTGGAAGATGAGTATGAGACTTCGGAAGAATACGATGAGTATGAAGAATACGAGGAGTATGAAGAGGACGAAGAATACTACGAAGAGCCGGTTTACGGACAGCATAATCCTTCCAGAATGTCTTTAGAGGATGCTATGAAAGCAAACGGCTACGGACAGGACGATGGAGACATTACAGATTTTAATTTAGATATAAGCGATTTTAAATAAATTAATACAACGCCAGGTTCCCGCCTGGCGTTTCTAATAACAGGAAATTAAATGCGGTTTTTAAATATTGCCAGTGGAAGCACAGGAAACTCTACTTATGTCGGAACCGAAAATACCCATGTGCTGATCGATTGCGGACTGAGCAAAAAGAAAATTGAAGAGGGACTTGCATCTGCCCAGCTGTCTTTGGACGATATGGACGCCATACTCATTACTCATGAGCATGCAGACCATATTTCCGGCCTGGGAGTTCTGGAAAGAAAAAAAGAAATTCCGATTTATGCTACCGCCGGAACGATTGAGGAAATAAAAAAGTGCAAAAACTTAGGAAGCTTTCCGACAGATGTTTTTGTGCCGATTACGGCGGATCAGGATTTTTGCGTGAAGGACATTAAATTCCGGGCGCTACGGACTTCTCACGACAGCAAAGAGCCCGTTTGTTACCGGTTCTGGAACAATAGTCGTTCCGGAGCAATTGTGACGGATTTAGGCGTTTACAACGATTATCTGGCAAGGAATTTAATGGATCTGGACATTTTGATGCTGGAGTCGAATCACGATAAAAGGATGTTGGAGGTAGGTCCTTACCCATATCCTCTGAAGAGAAGAATTATGGGAGAATTTGGTCATTTATCCAATGATGACAGCGGCCGATTCCTATCACAATTGCTTCACGATAATATGTTAAAAGTGATTTTAGGACACATCAGCCGGGAGAATAATACAAGAGACTTGGCGAAATGGTCTGTAGAAGAAGAAATCAATGAATCGAAGACGCCTTATAAGGCTGGAGATTTTGAAATACTGACTGCAAGACACGACCGGATGTTAGATTTAATTGAAGTATGAGATTACGGCCGGAAAACCAAAAATTATTTGAGGTAGAAATATGAAAGTTACAGGTATTATTGCTGAATACAATCCGTTTCATAATGGTCATGAGTACCATTTATCTGAAACCAGAAAAAGACTGAAAAGCGATTATATTATTGTTGTAATGAGCGGCAACTATGTTCAGAGAGGCGCTCCTACAATTATTGATAAATATTCCAGAGCAGAAATGGCTTTAAAGGCTGGCGCAGACCTGGTTTTAGAGCTGCCAACCTGCTTTGCTACTGCCAGCGCAGAATACTTTGCTTATGGCGGCGTTGCCATTTTGGATAAACTGAACGTTGTTGATAATTTATGCTTTGGTACCGAGAGTCTGGACACTTTAGATCCCGCAGAATCCAAGGAAGGCGTGAAAGTCGCTGTAAGAGATATTACGGATCAGTTTGGAAAAATCGCAGACCTTCTGGTAGATGAACCGGAAGAATTCAAAGAGATTTTACGTAAGGGGCTGAAGGAAGGTCTTTCTCATGCCGCAGCCCGTTCCAAAGCCGTTGGAGAAATCTTAGGAGAAGATTATGTAACGGTTATGGAAACGTCCAACAATATTCTGGGCGTGGAATATATGAAAGCCCTGAAGAAATTAGGAAGCAATATTAAGCCGGATCCGATTGCAAGACGTCTGACGGCCCATAATGACATGGCTATCAGCGAAGGATTTTCTTCTGCAACGGCCATCCGTAATGCGATTTACAATAAATATGACATGAACTCCCTGTCATCCACCCTTCCGCAGTACGCAGTCGATATTCTGACGGATAAGTATCTGGTCAACTTCCCGATTTTCCGTGATGATTTCTCCATGATTCTGGGAGCTGAACTGCTGAAGGCAAATGAGCCGGGAGATCTGACGAAATACTTTGGAATTTCGGAGGACCTGGCAAACCGGATTCTGAATCTGAAAAACGATTATAAGTCCTTTATTCAGTTCCGTGAGGATGTGGCAACCAAGAGCATTACCAGAGCTACCGTAAGCCGTGCTTTAATGCATATTGCTTTAGGAATCACAGATGCAGATATGAGAGAGCTTTACAGCGCGGAAGCGATTAAATATGTTAAAGTTCTAGGCTTCCGGAAAGGTTCCGAAAACTTACTGGGCGAAATCAAGAAAAATTCGGATTTGTTCATGGTAACAAAACTTGCAGACGTTGTCCGTGGGGATGGCAAGAAGGACAAGATGCTGATGCAGAATGTGGCAGCAGATGAAATGTACCGTATGGTAGCTATGAATAAGTTTGATTCCGATCTGAAGAATCCGTATACAGAAGAAATCGTGATTATTTAATAAACGGATAAAATGCTTAGATTGTCAGGTGAAAAATGTGAAAATAATAGATAGGCTGAATAATAAACATATCTTAATCTGGGGATATGGACGCGAAGGAAAATCAACAGAAAAATTCATTAAAACCTATTGCAACGTTGCAAGTTTGTCCATATTTGAAGGCAAGCCGGATGAAATCGATGAAGCTCCTTATGACCTGATTATTAAAAGTCCGGGAATTTATGTGGAGAATGTCAGCGAAAAATATACTTCCCAGACGGAACTGTTCTTGTCGGAATTTTCTTCCCAGGTAATCGGAATTACCGGTACAAAGGGAAAAAGCACCACATCAACCCTTTTATACAATGCTTTAAGAGAGAATCTGGACAGAAATGTTTTGCTGGTAGGAAATATTGGATATCCATGTCTGGATTATTATTCGGAAATGGAGGAAGACACGGTTGTCGTTTACGAATTGTCCTGCCATCAGCTGAATCATTTATCGGTTTCTCCTCATATTGCGGTATTTTTAAACCTTTTTGAAGATCACTTGGATTATTATAAAACCAGGGAGAGATACTTCCAGGCAAAACAGAGCATAGCGTCACATCAGAGTCCGGAGGATGTTCTCTTTATTGGCGAGTCGGTTCCTTATTTTGAGACTCATTCCCAGAAAAAGGTAATTTCCGAGCAGCAGGACATGCACTTTGATATGAAATTAAAGGGTGCCCATAACCAGTACAATGCACGTTTTGTATATGAAATTTGCACGGGTATTTATGGCTGTGATCCGGAGAAAGTAAAACAGAGCCTGGCGGACTTTTCCGGTTTATCCCATCGTCTGGAGTTTGTAGCGAAAGTAGATGGAGTGGATTATTATGATGATTCTATTTCTACCATTCCGGAAGCTACGATACAGGCGGTTACCAGCATTCCAAATACCGAGTCGGTAATTATCGGCGGTATGGAGCGGAATATTAATTATGATATTTTAATTGAATTTATTCAGGCTCATAAAGAATATAAATACGTATTATCGTATGATTCCGGAAAAAGAATTTACGACGCACTTCCAAAGATGGAGAACTGCTATTATGTAAAAGATCTGGAAGAGGCAGTAATTCTTTCTAAGAAAATTACTGGGGAAGGCCGTGCCTGCGTATTATCACCGGCAGCTGCTTCCTATGGATACTTTAAGAATTTTGAGGAACGCGGAAATGTATTCCAACAACTTGTCAGAAAATAAAATAGATACGGACACATCCATTGTTTTTACCGGCGATATTGGATTTGATAAGTACATGAAAGAACGTTGGAAAGACGATGATTTATTATCCAACGAAGTTCTGGATTTTTTAGGTTCCGGAAACCATGTACTGGCGAATGTGGAAGGCGCTCTTTACTCAGCAGAGAGAAAAGATATCCGCAGACCGGAAGACCAGTTGCTGCATTCCATGGATCCGAAAATTGCCGGCTTCCTTACCAAGATCAAGGCAGACATATGGTGTCTGAATAATAATCATATTATGGATGCAGGTGCTGAGGGGATTCAGAGTACTTTGGAAATTGCCCGAAACAATAACGTTCAGACCGTCGGCGCGGGAATGAATATTCAGGAAGCATCGGAACCGGTTATTTTATCCGAAGCTGGTGGCATTGGCATCTTCGCGGTAGGCTACCGGAGAGGCTGTAAACCGGCAACGGATACCTATCCTGGCTGTTTGCTCTGGACGGAAATGGATATTATCCAAAAGAATATTGACCAGATAAAAAAAGATAATCGTTGGTGCGTAATGGTGGTTCATGGTGGAGAAGAATTTACTTCCTTGCCGTCTCCTTATGTACGGAACCGCTATCTGAAGTTCCTGGAAATGGGAGCGGACGTTATTGTCTGTCATCATCCACATGTTCCAATGAATTATGAATTATTCCCAAATAAAGCGATTTTTTACTCGCTGGGTAATTTCGTTTTTGATACCGATTATCAGAGAGCGCAGTATAATACAGAGAGAGGAATTTTATTAAAGCTTCGTTTTACTCCGGAGAATTTCTCCTTTGAGGCTCTTGGCTTAAAAATCTGCCGTGATTCCGAAAGTATTGTGGCCTATGACCTGCCGGATATTTTTACAGATGTGGATGCAGAAAATTATGAAATGTTAATTCCATTATCTTCCAAAGCCTTCTTAGAGGCGACGAAGCGGCAGCAGAGATTCCTTCATGCGGAAAAATTCGCAGACCTTTCGGAAGAAGAATGGAAGGAACATTTTTACGAAGAAAAGCGGAGCGGAAGAGTTCCAGGAGAGGCTTTGGACTTCCAAATCGTCTATCCATTGGCGATGAAGGAAGAAGAAAAACAGTGGAAGAACAGCAGCAAAAAAGAAGTAATTGATTATATCATCAGACAGTTAGAGGATTTGATCTTATGAAAAAATTAGGAAGAAAACTGATCGCGGGAACAGCCATGGCTGCTACAGCAGTCGCTCTTTCTGCATGCGGCGGAATAAAGGACCCGAATGTTTGTGTTTATGGACCGCCTCCGGATGAACCGGAGACCATATCGGTTCCAGCCAGCGGGGAGTATGATCCATCGGGAATTGTAACTCCGGAAATCATCGGAGAATTTGACCCTTCCATCGAGATTAATGAAGATGTATATGGTCCTCCGGAGTATTGGGAATAATGGAAAAAGAAACTTTATACAATTTAAAGAGAGAACAATTAAAGCTGCTTTCTGAGTATAGGGAGCAGCTTTATAAAAATCCAGTCTTAAAGTATCTGTTTCTGGAACTGACTTTAAGGTGTAATGAGCATTGCCTTCATTGCGGAAGCAACTGTGGCGATGTGCCTTCTGTGGAAATGGATCTGGATCAATACAAGATGATTCTGGATCAGGTGGCAGCAGATTTTGATTTAAGTTCTTTTCTGCTATGCATTACTGGTGGGGAACCGCTGCTTCGAAAAGATTTCTTCGACATTATGGGCTATGCCGCTTCTTTAGGCTATCGTTGGGGAATGACCAGTAATGGTACTTTGATCACAAAAGAAGTTGCGGCCCAGCTAAAGGCATGCGATATGAAAACCATCTCCATCAGCATTGACGGGTTGGAGGAATCTCATGACTGGTTCCGAAGGACTCCGGGCGGCTATAAGAAAGCCATGGATGGAATCAACAATCTGATTGAAGAAGGCGGATTCAAAAACATTCAGGTTACCACGGTGATCAATCACACCAATATGGACGAACTGGATCGCCTTTATGAAATTTTCTGCGACATGGACATTGATTCCTGGAGGGTAATTGGAATTGAGCCGATGGGAAGAGCTTTGGAACATCCGGAACTTCTTCTGACGGAAGCGGACCAGAAATATCTTTTCGATTTTATCCGGGAAAAACGGATGGAAGACATGCCCGTAACCTATGGATGCAGTCACTTCCTTGGCCTGAAATATGAAAGGGAAGTGCGAGATCATTATTTCACCTGCAATGCAGGAATTTATGCAGCCAGCATTATGAGTAATGGAGACATTACTGCTTGTCTGGATATTGAGCGAAGACCGGAACTGATTCAAGGAAATATTCTTACGGACAACTTCAAATCCGTTTGGGAAAATAAATTTGTATTTTTCCGTCAGGGTTTAGATAAAAAGAGCAGCCAATGTACGGGCTGCCCCGCAAAAGAATTCTGTGCAGGCGGAGCTCATCACAGTTACGATTACGACCGTAAGGAGCAGCGCATCTGCTTTAAGGATTGTTCATTTTTTGATATTTAAATGTTATGGGTGGATAAGTATTTATCCGCCTTTAATATTGCTGCAACGGTTTTTCCGTCGGCAATTTTACCGTCCATAATGTCCTGAACGACTGATTGCAAAGGAATCGCTTCGATGTTCAGGAATTCGTCTTCATCTAATTTTCGTTCCCCTTGATGCAGGCCGTAAGCCAGGAATAAAGAAATGCATTCTGTGGTATAGGCTACGGAAGGGTAGAAATCCCCTAAACTTACCCAGTTATCGGCGGTAATACCCGTTTCTTCTTTTAATTCTCTTTTTGCAGCTTCTAAACGGTCTTCGTCCGGACCATCGAGTTTTCCTGCTGGGATTTCTGTGATAACTTTGCCTAATGGATAGCGGAATTGACGTTCCATGATAACTTTTCCATCGTCGGTCAGGGGAACGATAGCAGACGCACCATTATGCTTCATGATTTCACGGGAAGCCAGACTGCCGTTGGGCAGAGTGACCTGGTCTTCAAAAATCCATAATAATTTGCCTTTATATACTTCTTTTGATGAAATCTGCTGTTCAAATAATTCTTCTTTTTCGTTCATGATTTTCTCCATAATTTTCAAAAAAACAAAGTCATAATCGAATTTTCGCATCTGCTTTTTCTTGTTTTCCCTATTATATCTCTTGGACAGAAAAAAGTTCAATATTTAAAGCATTTCCATATTGTAAATAGATTTTGGAAGGCTATAATAAAACTAATGTGTGGCATTATGCCTATAATGGAGGTAAAAAAATGAGCTTTATTGAGAAAATGTTTGATCAGGCAAGAAAAGACAAGAAGACCATCGTGCTGCCTGAACCTATGGACAGAAGAACCTATGAAGCAGCAGAAAAAATCGTTAAATTAGATATTGCGAATGTTGTAATTATTGGTACTCCTGAAGAAGTTGAAAAGAACGGAGCAGGCTTCGACCTGACAGGAATTACTTTTGTTGACCCGTTCAATGATCCAAACAAACAGAAGTACATTGACAAATTCGTTGAATTAAGAGGTAAAAAAGGAGTTACTCCGGAAAGCGCAAAAGAGCA
The DNA here is from genome assembly GCA_045640945.1 of Lachnospiraceae bacterium. Lineage (GTDB taxonomy): Bacteria > Bacillota > Clostridia > Lachnospirales > Lachnospiraceae > RGIG5612. Next base: position 32,641 of record JAZUGA010000126.1, read on the forward strand.
GATGGAGAAAGATTATATGTATTATGCATGCCTGATGTGCAAATGTGGTGACGCAGACGGCGCAGTTAGTGGTGCATGTCATTCTACAGGAAATACCATTCGTCCGGCTCTCCAGTTATTAAAGACAAAACCTGGAATCAGCGGCGTATCCGGTTTCTTCGTAATGGAAGTTCCAGATTGTACTTTAGGTGAAAACGGATTATTCCTTTTCGCTGACTGTGCAGTAAACCCAGATATGGATGAAGACAAGATGGCAGAAATCGCCGGCTTAAGTGCAGAAAGCTTTGAAGCTTTCGTTGGCGGTCAGGCAAAAGTTGCTCTTCTTAGTTTCTCAACCAAAGGAAGTGCTTCCAATGACCGTGTTACGATGGTTGCAAATGCAGCTGCAAAAGCGCAGGAACGTTTCCCTCAGTATATGATTGATGGCGAACTTCAGTTAGATGCAGCTTTAGTTCCAGAAGTTGGACAGCTGAAAGCTCCAGAATCAGAGGTAGCTGGAAACGCCAACACTTTAGTATTCCCAGATCTTGAATCCGGAAATATCGGTTACAAATTAGTTCAGAGATTAGCAAAAGCTAACGCTTATGGCCCTATTCTTCAGGGACTTTCCCTTCCAGTTAACGACCTGAGCAGAGGATGCTTTGCTGATGATATTGTTGGAACAGTAGCAATCACCGCCGTTCAGGCTCAGATTGCAGCAAAATAAATTAGAAGTATAGGAGAGAGAATCATGAAAATCTTAGTTATTAACTGCGGCAGTTCTTCTTTAAAATATCAGCTCATCGATTCTGAAACCGAAGACGTTATTGCAAAAGGTATTTGCGAAAGAATCGGTATTGAAGGCGGAACCATTACTTACCAGAAAAATGGTGGAGATAAAATCATTAACCATGTAGAACAGCCAGATCATAAAGTAAGCGTACAGCTTGTTATTGATGCTTTAACCGATAAAGAAAACGGCGTTATTGCTGACCTTTCTGAGATTGATGCCATTGGTCATAGAATGGTTCACGGCGGTGAAAAATTCGCTGGTTCCGCTCTTATTACAGACGAGATGATCAAAGTTGTTGAATCCTGCAATGACCTTGCTCCTCTTCATAATCCTGCAAACATTATCGGCGTTAATGCTTGTAAGGCTCTGATGCCAAACACTCCTATGGTAGGTGTATTTGATACAGCTTTCCATCAGACCATGGCTCCAGAAGCTTATCTTTACGGCGTTCCTTATGAGTACTATACAAAATATGGCGTAAGAAAATACGGCTTCCACGGAACTTCTCATTCTTACGTTTCCAAGAGAACCGCTGAAATTCTTGGTCTGGATTACAGCAAAGCTAAAATCATCGTTTGCCATCTTGGAAGCGGCGCTTCTATCTGTGCCGTTGACGGTGGAAAATCAGTAGAAACTTCCATGGGCCTCACTCCTTTAATGGGACTGATCATGGGAACACGTTCCGGCGAAATCGATCCAGGTGCTATCGAATACATTGCAAAGAAGGAAGGCTTAGATCTGGACGGCGTTATGGATGTTCTGAATAAGAGATCCGGTATTTGGGGAATGTCTGGTGTTTCTTCTGACTTCCGTGATATCGACGATGCAGTTGCAGATGGAAATCCTCAGGCTACCGTTGCTAAGGCTGCATACATCCACAGAATCGTTCTTTACGTTGGCGCTTACATCGCAGCAATGAATGGAGTAGATGCGATCGCATTTACCGCTGGTGTTGGCGAAAACGACCCAGAAGGAAGACAACAGATCATGGATCAGTTCGGTTACATGGGCGTTGTTATGGATCCAGAGAGAAATAAAGCTCGTAGAAAAGAAGCTATCCTTTCTGCAGATGAGTCCAAAGTTAAGGTTCTTCTTGTTCCTACAAACGAAGAATTAAAGATTGGTCAGGAAACAGAAGCGATTATTAAGAACTTATAATCGGTCGTAAAATAATAACGAAAAAAGAAAATAATTTCGTTGACAAAAGGTACTTACATGAGTATAATTTCAAAGTACGACTTTTTCAGGTCGTCTTGTATGATTGATTATTAAGGGAGGTGTACGAAATGTCTATTTGCCCAAAAAATAAAACTTCTAAGGCTAGAAGAGATAAAAGAAGAGCTAATTGGAAAATGAGTGTTCCATGTCTTGCAAAATGCCCAACATGCGGTGAATTAGTAATGCCACATAGAGTATGCAAGAGCTGT
>JAZUGA010000127.1:0-18206 GCA_045640945.1 Lachnospiraceae bacterium
CCATACAAGGAGGTTCTCTAAGAACCAGCCGAAGCCTTTCAGGCCGCCTTTGAAAGAATCTGCCAGTCTTTGTCCGAAGGTCAAAGGCTGATTTACAGAAGAGTCTCTATAAACTTCTCTTAAATCAATATTTACTTTCGCATAGTCGATTAAGGAATCGTACTGTTTTAAGGTTCCGGTATAGCTGTCGATAAGCAGCTCTGTGTCGGAAATTTCACGCTCCAGTTCGATAATGTCTTCCATAGTAGCCGCCTGAGCTAAAAGCTCCTGTAACCGTTTCAGCTTCGTTTGCGCGGTTTCCAGACGAGACTCTGTGTCATAGTAGGATTCGGAAACATCTTCCGCACTCTTGTGGCTGCTCTTGACTGTGCATAAGGAACCAGCCTGATCTAAGAACTCATTCAGCCGTTCTGCAGGAATACGGATAGTGTAAGATCCATACCGGTAATCGGAGGAATTGTTGTTCACTTCCGCCCATTCAAAATACCCACCCATGGAATTGACTAACTGTTCCAGGTCAGAAGCAGCTTTTTCGAATTCTTTGGTTTCCATGCTGATGTAAGCACTGTAGATGATTTTGTTATTGGCAAGGGCTTCCGGAACGCCTCCCATGGCCATGTCACCTGATTTTTCCTCGTCATAATTGCCGACTCCAGGAGCAGCTAAAGCGCCCTCCGACTCGTTGTATGTATAATCATTCGAAGCATACTCATAGGCTGCATCCTTGCTGGCTCCGCCCATGGATATATTGGCCACAATGGCTACCAGACCGATGCCGGCTACTAGCACAGCACAAGCTGCAATAGCGATTCCTCTCCAGATTTTCATGGTTTTGCGGGTCTTTTTCTCTTCTTTCTGTGAATCAAAAGGAAGAGTAGTTACTATTTCGGCCTCTTTTTGGAAATTTGCCGCTTCTTCAATATATTTATCATTTACATTATTTAATGCGTTGGAAAATTCTTCTGTTTTCATACGATGTAATCCCTTTCTGTAAGATAATCCCTCATTTTGCTGCGCAGGCGGGTAAGGCGAACAGATACATTTTTCTCAGTAAGACCGGTAAACTCTGCGATTTCTGCGTAAGAATCGGAGAAATAATATCTGCGCATGAAAATCACACGGTCCTTCGAATCCAATGTATCGAGGAATTGCTCAATGGTTTCTGTCAGCAGACTGGATTCAATTTCGCTTTCTACGTCCTTGGTCGAAGTAAGGCATTCTTCCAGTTCTTCTAAAGCCACGTCATAGATGCTGTTGCGTTTTGAGGCAGTGTTATAGTTGTAACGTTTGCATGCTATGTTTCGGGCGATTTTACAGACATAAGAAACCAGTGATTCGGGATGGTTTGGAGGAATACTGTTCCACACTCCCAGATAAGTGTCATTGACACATTCTTCTGCATCGGAATTGTTGTTCAGGATATTTTTTGCAATTTTATGACAGAGCTTTCCGTATTTCTCGGACAGCTCATGAATTGCCTGCTCTGATCGGTTAAAAAATAATTCGATTATTTTTTTATCGTCCATGTTTCCACCTTTCCGCCTCAATTATAAACTACGGATTTCGACGGGAAAACTACAGAAACTGAAAATTTTATGAATTTTATTTTCGGGCAGTATGTTATAATTGCTGCAGATTGATAAAATGCAAAACCGAAAGGAGACGGCTATGGCAAATAAAGTTGGAAAATTAATCAAGCAGGCACGTACAGATGCAGGTCTTACTCAGGAACAACTTGCCCGCAAAGTAAAAGGCGCAAGCGCAACAGACATCAGTAAAGCGGAAAGAGGACAGCTGAAACTGACCAATGATCAGCTGAAACAGATTGCAAAAGCTACCGGCGTTACACAGAAATCCTTAATTGAAGCGGCTGCTTCCAGCTCCTATAGCAGTTCTTCTTCCAGTTCTTCCAGCTCCAGCAGTTCATCCTCCAGCTCTTCCAGCTCGAAAACGACGATGAAATTAACCACAACAGAGAAACGCTTGGTAGAACTGTACCGAAAGGCGGATTCTGATACAAAGAAACAGGCGATGTCCGTCCTGAAAGGAACCGGTGTAGCAGATGCTGTTGGCGATTTCCTCGGTTCCGCAATCGATTCTCTTTTTAAGAAATAAAGGACAGTGAAATGATAAACGATAGTATGAATAAGCCGGTCGGAACAGGATTTGGCGGGAACATTATTCCTGGCATGGCGGTTCCTGCTAATGGCGGTCTTGCTTCGATGAACATGGGCGGCTTGAGCAGCAATAATTTCGCACCCGGCGGACGAATTGAGCATTCGAATCCAACAGCGCCAAAGGAGATTAAATCAAAGGATATTGTCAGCCTGAAACTAAGCGCGTTTTATAAAAATGATCTCTACAGCGGAATTGATGGCTGGTATGATTTTGAGATTTATAAAAACGATGCCGGAACAATGATGCTGAAACATGGACGTCTGGAAACGACGGAATGTGAGGCAGATAAAGAATTGTTGGAGAAAACTCAGGCTCTCGTAGATAAGCATGAACTGGCGAAAGCAAACGGTCAGGAGAGCTATGCGCAAGGGCTGCCTCCGGAATACCAGCCTTATTTGCTGGACATAAAATATGCTTCCGGAGAAAAACTGTATTTTTATCTGCAGGGGGATCCTTATAGTGAATGGAGCTGCGACTTCATAGATCTCTTCCGAGCATATCTGGCGTCGAAAGGTTTTGAAAAGTACTCCATAAAAGAAAAAGAAATGGCAGTTACCCGTTTTGACTTCAAGTTCAACGAAGGAAAAATGGTTTATTGGTATGGGAATATTCTGACTTCTGATAAAAACACGGGAGAGCAGATTACCTGTATCTGGAAGAACTTTTACGAGCATAACGGCGAAGGCAAAGAACGAAAGATGATTCATATTCCGGATGGCTATTTCGATAATGTGAAACGATTGATAGAAGATCATAATATGCTTTCTTTGACCAATCATCGAATAGAACCGGTCGGATTTGATTTTATGGATGACCCGTTTGTAGAATTCTGCATTGAAATAGAAAATGGAAAACAGTTTAACTGTTTCTATGGAAAAGATGAGATTCCGGAAGAATTTCAGAAATTAAAAGGAATTGTCAGAGATTTCATGGACCCGATTTTCTCAGCAGGAATAGCAGTAGAGTAAGAAAACAAAATAAAAAAGTCCCCGATGGATGCAAGAATACAACTGTCGGGGGCTTATTTTATGTTATATTTTTCGTTCGTTTGCTTCGTCAGTTCTTCAATTCGCAACTGGAATTCCCTGGAGGAAATCAGCTTGCATCCCTGACCTCTGGTAATAATCTGTTCTGCGCCGTCGGATGTGACTACGACGATTTTCTGCTTCTTCCCCAGTTCGTTGGTAAATCGTTCAATGTACTGGTCTGCGGTTTCATCTTCCCGTGTGTAGATAATCTGAACATCCTGAAAACGGTTGTTTTCAATCACATGGCCCTTGACCCGATAGGCATCGAAGACTGCAATTACTTCTGCCTTCGTCATGGATTTATATTTGCTCAGCGTATCTAAAAGTGAGTCACGGGCAGCATCAATATTTTCTCTTGCCAGCTCATTCAAATCTTTCCAGGCAAAAATAACATTGTAGCCATCAACAACGACATAGTCCGCTTCTTCTGCAGAGAATGGAGGAGTAATTGGAACCTTTGGCCCGGAGATTTCTATTTTCTTTTCGCCGTAAGATTTCTTCCAGTTATTGCCCTGAGATTTATCTTTTGCATTCGAGCGCGAAAATTTATTGATAATGGCATTGATTTCTTCCGTTCCTAACGGTGTATCAGAAACCGTGCGGCTGCTTTTTGTTACATCAAAATCGTCCCCGGAGCGAACCCGGACAGAGCCATCAAAGGCCAGATGCATATGGTTATAAACATCATCATAAGGAACGATGACGCCGGCACCATGAGCACAGAATACGGAATCAGGGGTATTCCGCAAATCACGAAGCGGGTCATATGCTTTTTCAGAAATAACTTCTTCTGGATTATGGCATGGACCATAACCGTCTACCATAAAACTGATGGTTCCCAGACCTTTTGTATAAGAGGTCAGAACCTTCGGATAATCCTTTATCGCCGCAACCGGTCCTCGGCCATTAATTATGGAAGTTCCTTTCTCTACGTTCATGTCCGGAAGAGAGAATTCTGCATTCATTAATCCTAAATCGGTCAGGGCACGGCCAACATTTTCGGATGGAACCTCAATCGTAAACTTATAGAAAGGCTCTAAAATACAGCTTTCTGCCATCATAAGACCCTGACGGACCGCACGATAGGTCGCCTGACGGAAATCGCCGCCTTCGGTGTGCTTCAGATGAGCTCTGCCGTTGATCAGAGTTATTTTCATATCCGTAATTGGTGCGCCAATGAGCACGCCGCGGTGCTGTCGTTCGGCCAGATGGGTCAGAATCAGGCGCTGCCAGTTCTTTGCCAGGTAGTCCGTCTTGGCCTGAGTTTCAAAAATCAGACCACTTCCTAAAGGCAGAGGCTCCATCAGCAGATGAACTTCTGCATAATGACGCAGAGGTTCGAAATGACCGACACCGATGGTAGGTTTGGTCAGAGTTTCTTTATACATTACGGAACCGGAGTCAAAGGTGACATCCAGATTAAACTTATCTTTCAGCAGAGATTTTAAAATCTCCAGCTGGACTTCTCCCATGACACAGACCGATATTTCACTTTTGTCTTCATCCCAACGGATGGATAATTCCGGATTTTCTTCTTCTAAAGAACGGAAATAAGGAAGAGCAGAAACGGCATCTACATTGCTTAAAATACGCACACGGTAATCCAAAATCGGCATCAGCAGAGGAAGGGCAATTTCGGATTCACAGCCGTAGCCCTGACCGGAGAAGCTCTCCTTCAGGCCGGTTAAAGCACAGATATCACCAGCCGAAACCTTTTCTGCCAGCTGATATTTATTACCGGTGTAGAGCCGGATTTGATTGATTTTTGAAGCATCCTCTCCATCTGGAAGCATGGTTTTATTGTTCAAAGTACCGTGAGTAACCTTTATGAAAGTCAGACGGCTGCCATCGTCTGCATGGTCAATTTTATAAACACGGGCGCCGAATTCTTCGTCTGCAGATTCTTCTGGATAAAAATCCAAAGTGTATTTATCCAAACCGGATAAAAATTCTTCTACGCCCTGAATCTGAAGGGCAGAGCCGAAATAGCATGGAAAAATCTTCCGGTTGGCAATCAGAAGGGAAATGAAGTCTTCCGATACGGTGCCTTCTTCCAGGTATTCTTCCATGGCTTCCTCTGAACTCATAGCAACCCGGTCATAGAATTCATCGCTTCCATCATCGGTAAAATCCACAGCCAGGTCCGAAGACAATTCGCGGATTTCTTTTAAAAGGACGGCTTTATCTGCACGGTCCTGATCCATCTTATTGAAGAAAATGAAAGTCGGAATATTGTATTCGGAAAGAAGACGCCAGATGGTCTGGGTCTGGCCCTTAACACCGTCTGCGGCACTGATTAAGAGGACTGCATAATCCAGAACCTGCAGGGAACGCTCCATTTCGGAAGAAAAGTCCGCATGGCCGGGAGTATCAATCATATTGAAAACGGTCTGGCCATAATGAAAAGTAGTCTGTTTATTGTATATGGTAATACCACGCTGACGTTCCAGCTGATTGTTGTCAAAGAAGGAAGCACCCTTATCTACGCGGCCGAAGGAACGAATTGCGCCCGTACGGAATAAAACCGCTTCGGATAAAGTGGTCTTTCCAGAGTCAACATGTGCAATTATTCCCATAGTTATTTTTTTCATATATATTTCCGGATGGTTATATTCAAACGGCCTTTTCGGCTTTCGGAACTGATTCCGTCATAAATGAATTTGCCATAGCCCCGGACGGTAATTTCGTCTCCGGGCTTTAAAGTTTTTCCACTGTTTTCGGCCAATCTTCCATTTACGAACACTTTCTGGTCAGCTAAAAGGGATTTGGCCTGTTCACGTTTCTGGCCAGTAACTGCGGCAATCATCAGATCCAACCGCTCGGAAGCGAGATTGGCGGAGAGAGTCTGGAATTTAATTTCCAGTTCCGGAATATCGCCTTCTACTTCTTTGCAAATGACTGGCGTGTGACGGACCGAAGTCAGATTTTCCGTAATGAAATCCACCGCGCTATCCAGCACGAACACCCAGGCCTGATGCTGACGGATGATAATGTCGCCGGTAAGGCTTCGGTCGATACCCAAGGCCATAAGGGAACCTAAATAATCCCGGTGAGTAAGATCTTCTGCAAATTTTTCTGCCTTCGGAGTAATAGAAAGAACACGGATTGGAGAAGAAAATTCGTATCCGATGTTTTCTTCTGCACCGAAAACAGCCATTTTCCGCAGACATAAATTGCTGCCGCCCCACAACTTGTAGCCGACGGCACTGAAGTCATGGCTGCAGCTTAAAAAATAATCTTGTTCCATAGGAGAAAGAAAGTTGGTATAGGTATAAGTCTGGCGGGACTGGGAAGTGTCCGCCAGATCATAGATTCTCTTTATTAAAAACTCTTTTTCCTTATCTGAACTCATGAAAATAATTTTGGGTATAAAAGAGAGTAATGTCAATAAAAAAATATGCAATCCCTTCTGTTTTTGCCCATTTTTGAAAAATTCCTCCACTTTGTCCCTCCACTTTTCAAAAAGTCCAAAAAACCTATATTTTTCAAGGATTTTTCACATAATTTTTTTCAAGAAAATGCAAAAAAACAGTTGCTTTTTCGCATATTTAATAGTAAAATCACCATAAAAGTAGAGAAAAGTGGTACTTAGTGGAGCAAAGTGGGAAATACTCCGAGCCGGCAACATATTTGAATTTTTTTACCTTTTGCGATTGCTCAAGAGTAAAGGGCACGGCGCTCCTTAAGTTATATACAATGCGTGATTCGCGCTTAAGTATAAATTTGACAAAAATGTCGCTGGGAGGTAACAGGTGAGCACTATGTTTATGGGTGAATACAACCATTCCATAGATGCCAAGGGCAGAATTATTATTCCTTCAAAGTTTCGCGAAGTGTTGGGTGAAAACTTCGTGGTAACGAAGGGGTTAGACGGCTGCTTATGGGTTTTTCCAAACGAAGAATGGGATGATTTCGCAGGAAAGCTCCGCAGCCTGCCTGTTGCCAATAAAGACGCAAGAAAGTTCGTCAGACATTTTATGGCGGGAGCCATGAGTGCAGAACTGGACAAACAAGGACGAATTTTACTGCCGCAGAACTTAAGAGAATATGCGGAATTAGATAAAGAGATAACAATGGTAGGTATTGGTTCAAGAATTGAACTCTGGGACAAGAAAGCCTGGGAAAAGGGATCAACCTACGACAATATGGATGATATAGCAGAACATATGGGAGATTGGGGATTTGGAATTTAAACATGAATCTGTACTCCTTACAGAAACCATTGACAGTTTAAATATAAATCCCGAGGGCATCTACGTAGACGGTACTTTAGGCGGAGGCGGACATTCTTATCACATCGCCGAAAAGCTTACAACTGGAAGACTGGTTGGTATCGATCAGGACATGGAAGCCTTAAAGGCTGCAGAAAGCCGACTTTCTCCTTTTTCCGATAAAGTTTCCCTGGTAAAAAACAATTTTGTGAATATTCAAAGCGTATTGGATTCTTTGAATATTGATGGGGTAGACGGAATACTCCTTGATATCGGTGTTTCTTCTTACCAGATTGATAACCCGGAAAGAGGTTTTTCCTACAGGGAAGATGCAGTACTGGACATGAGAATGGACCGGGACCGTCCAATATCCGCCAGAGAAATCGTGAATACTTATTCAAAAGAAGAACTGGCAAGAATCATCCGGGATTACGGCGAAGACAACTTCGCAAACAATATTGCAAAGCACATTGTAAATGAAAGAGAAAAACAGGAAATCGTTACGACTGGTCAGCTTTCCCAAATCGTAGAACAGGCTATTCCACAGTCTGTACGAAAAGGAAAGAAAGGATTCGCAAAGAAAACCTTCCAGGCATTGAGAATCGAAGTCAATTCGGAATTAGATGTTTTGAAAGATTCCATCCAAACCATGATTGATCTTCTGAATCCGGGTGGACGACTTTGTATTATCACCTTCCATTCCTTGGAAGACCGTATCGTAAAGAACGAATTCCGAAAAGCAGAAAATCCTTGCACCTGTCCTCCAAACTTTCCGGTATGCACCTGCGGAGCCAAAAGCAAGGGAAAAGCAATAACCAAGAGGCCTGTCATTCCTTCAAATGAGGAGTGTCAAAGAAATAAAAGAGCAAGCAGCGCAAAGCTAAGAGTGTTCGAGAAAGCGTAACATGGGAGTTAGAACCAGAAATAATTCACAACAGAATAAAGTTGAACGGATTTTTGCTGAGGGCAACACGGTAAGGGTCGAAATGATCAGCGAGCCAACCGTAATCCAACTTCCTCGCGAAAGAACGGAAAGACAAAGACAGGTAAGCCAGAAGGTTCACAGACAAAAAGTTCTGTTGGCCGCAACGGCAGCCCTGGCAGCTATCGTCTTACTCGTAGCTTTGTGCGTGGTTATGCTCAACATATCCGGCGAGAACAGCGGATTGAAGAAAGAAATCAGCGCACTGGAAAGTTCCGTATCGGAATTGAAGAACCAGAACGATTCAAAAGAATACGACCTGAACTGCTCCGTGGATTTAAACTACATCGTAAAGGTCGCAACTGAGGAGATGGGAATGGAGAGAAGCTCCTCGGGACAAATAAGGACTTATAATTCATCAGCTTCTGAATATATACAGCAAGTAGCCGAAATACCAACTAACTAAAGTTGGTATTTCGTTATGTATACAGGTTTGTTTTAATGGCGCCAAAACAGGAAAAAACAGAAAAGAAAAAAGTAAATACCAAGCAAATGATGAAAAAACGATTCCGGATAGCGGTAATCGCTTTTATGATTTTATTCATTTGTTTAGTTGGCCGGCTGGTCTGGATCGTTGTTATGGACGGAGCGAAATATTCCAAAGCTGCCCAGGCTCAGTCTGAGACCGCGACAACCACTCTTACCTCAAAAAGAGGCGATATTATTGACCGGAATAATGTTCAGCTGGTAACCAGCACCAAGGTCTACAATCTGATTCTTGACCCGAAGGTCATCCTGTCCAAAGAAGATAAGTTTCTTGAGCCAACTGTGGCTTCAATTAATAAGCATTTCGATATTCCAACGGAAGAACTGAGAGGAAAAATCGCAGATAATCCGAACAGCAGCTATATTGTCCTGAAAAAAGGACTGACTTTTGCGGAAGTAGAAGAATTCCTTGCAGAAAAAGAAGCAGACCGGAATATTAAAGGCATCTGGCTGGAAGATTCCTTCCGCAGAAATTACACCTATGATACCTTGGCTTCTTCTGTTCTTGGTTTTACTCAGGACGATACTGGAATCTATGGCATTGAAAGCCAATACGACGACGAACTTACCGGTAATGACGGTATGGAATATACCTACATCGATAGTGAAAACAATCTGCAGACCGTACGTAAAGATCCGGAAGATGGAAATACCGTACGACTGACCATCGATTACAATATTCAGGCTATCGTTGAAAAATGGATAGCTGCTACCCAGTCAGAAACTCAGGCGAAGAATATCGGATGCATTATCCAGAACCCGAACACAGGAGAAATCCTGTCTATGGCCGATTCCGGAAATTTTAATCCAAACAATCCACGCGACCTGACTTATCGCTACACTCAGGAAGAAATTGATGCCATGAGCGATCAGGAAGTATCGGATGCCCTGAGTTTGGTATGGAGAAATTTCTGTATTACCCAAAGTTATGAACCTGGATCCACTTTCAAGCCGTTTACTGTAGCTATGGGAATTGAAGAAAATGTTGTTAAACCAACCGATACTTATGAGTGCGGTGGATATGAAACCTTCTTCCCGGATACTCCTTGGCAGAAAGATATCTGGTGTTACAACCGTGGCGGTGATGGAACACTGGATACCAAAGGCGCTTTGGCCCGTTCCTGCAACATTTCCTTAGCACAGATGTCCGCGAAGATCGGTGTGGATACTTTCTGCAAATATCAGAGAAAATTTGGTTTTGGACAGTATTCCGGTATTGACCTTCCAAATGAAATGAGCTGCCAGAGCCTGCTTTATAACGAAAGCAACATGACGGTTCTTGACCTGGCAACCAACTCCTTCGGTCAGAACTTTAATGCAACCATGGTCCAGATGAGTACCGCTTTCTGTTCTCTGATCAACGGAGGAAGTCTTTACCGTCCTTACATTGTAAAAGATATTTTTAATTCCAAAAACGAACTGGTGAAGTCCAATGACCGGGTACTGGTTTCCCAGACCATTTCCCAGAGCACCAGTGATTATATTAAAGAGTGTTTAAGAGCAGTAGTTACCGAGGGTACCGGTGGACCGGCAGCAGTAGAAGGCTATAAGATCGCAGGTAAAACAGGTACGGCTCAGAAATATGATAAAGAGGGAGATTACTATGTAATTTCTTTCGAAGGATTTGCTCCTTACGATAATCCGGAAGTTGTTTGCTACGTAGCTATCGATGAGCCGGCAACAGGTGACGCAAGTAGATTTGCTTCAGAATTATTCAGCAATATAATGACAGAAGTTCTGTCATATATGAATATAGCGCCAGATGACGTTGAATACTAAAGAGGACACAAAATGAATTGGTTGACATTAATTGCAGCAGGAATCGCTTTTGTAGTGGGAATTATTCTGATACCGGTATTTATTCCGATATTGAAGAAAATGAAATTCGGACAGCAGGTTCGCGAAGACGGACCTCAGGCCCATCTGAAAAAATCCGGAATTCCTACCATGGGTGGTATCTGTATCGTTATCGCGATGCTTGTTGGTACGGCAGTTTTCTTTCCACAGACCGCTGCTCATACCGTGCCAGTGGCGCTTTGCACTTTTTTATTTGCATTGATCGGTTTCCTGGATGATTATCTGAAAATAAAAAAGAAACAGTCCGAAGGCCTGAAAGCGTGGCAGAAAATGGCTCTTCAGATTATTTTCATGGTTGCTTTAATGTTATATGTCGCTTTAGGAACAGAGAATGGAACATCTACAATGATTCCGTTTTATGGAATGGTAGACCTGAAAGGCTGGTTCTATCCAATCGCCATTGTTGCTATTTTAGGAACCGTTAATGGTGCCAACTTTACCGACGGTTTGGACGGTCTGGCAAGCAGCGTGACGATTGTAATCGCTTTATTCTTTACCGTAGCTACTGCAATGGTTGCTGGGATTTTAGACCCGGCATCCCTGGCAATGCTTGGTGCTTTAGCAGCTTTTCTGGTATTCAATCATTATCCGGCAAAGATTTTCATGGGCGACACAGGCTCTCTTGCTTTAGGCGGATATGTTGCAGCAGAAGCATTTCTTCTGAAAATGCCGATTATGCTGATTCTGGTAGCATTTATTTACCTGATTGAAATTATTTCCGTAATCCTTCAGGTTGGCTATTTTAAACTCACTCACGGAAAGAGATTGTTCCGTATGGCTCCGATCCATCATCACTTTGAATTAGGTGGATGGTCTGAAGTTAAAGTAGTAATAATGTTCACAATCGTTACATTCGTTCTGTCTATAATTGCCGTATTAGGCATTCGATAATAAAAGGAATAGTAAAATATATAGTACATGAAGAGAGAACCGAAAAAGCCAGATATGAAACTGGTAAAAGTAAATAAAAAGAAAAACATCTTCAAGGGAAGCCTGGACTGGTCCCTTGTTATTGTTGTATGTCTTTTATTGGTTTTCGGACTCCTTATGCTGTATAGCGCCAGCTCCTATAACGCTCAGCTGAAATTCGATAATCCGGCTTTTTATGTAACGAATCAGCTGAAAAATTCTGCCATCGGATTGGCGGCCATGTTTATCATTGCCTTTCTGCCGCAGGACTTCATTAAAAAATTCACCTTTGTGATTTACGGAGCGGCTTTAGTAGGCATGTTCCTTCTTCTTTCTCCTTTGGGAGAAGAATACAATGGAGCGACCAGATGGCTGAATGTTAAATTCACATCTATCCAGCCTTCGGAAATCGTAAAAATTGCCGTTATTTTAACATTGGCTTATTTAATCGCAAAATTTGCCCAGTACCTGAATGATGTGAAAATGTTCTATTTTATTTTCGCATTTTGTGCAGTTGGTGCGGTTTTAACCATTCTGATATCCGATGACCTTGGAACCGGGCTCATTATTCTTGGAATCGGTTTTGTTATGCTTTTAGTTTCCTGCAAGAAACTGAACTGGCTGTTCATAACCTATGCAGCCATTGGCGTAGTTGGCGTAGCATATATGCTTCTTCGTTCCACAAAACGAATCCGAATCGATGCATGGCTGCATATTGACCAGTATGCGGACGATAAAGGATATCAGATTACCCAGGCTTTATATGCCATCGGATCCGGCGGATTGTTCGGAAAGGGCTTGGGAAAGAGCACCCAGAAGCTGGGATTTGTTCCGGAATCGGAAAATGATATGATTTTCTCTATTATCAGCGAAGAATTAGGTATTATTGGAGGAATTGTTCTTATTCTTCTGTTTGCTTTACTGATCTGGAGAATGAAGAAAGTATTTGATAATGCAACCGATAATTACAGTCGTGCCATTGTAGCTGGTGTAGCATCCCACATCGCAATTCAGACTTTTATTAATATAGCGGTAGTATCCAATTTAATTCCAAATACCGGAGTTCCACTTCCTTTTATCAGCTACGGAGGCTCCGCTGTCATATTCCTCTTGATGGAAATAGGCCTGGTATTAGCCGTGAGCCGGGTAAGAGAGCAGACCATGGACGAAAAACGTCAGACTTATTACCGGCAGGATAAAGCCCGGGGTACGGAAAGTATTTTATGAAAAAGAAGATTATTCTTATTGTTTCTGCAGCAGCAATATGCGTAATCGCATTCTGCATTCTTGTGCTGACAGGAGTGATTCAATTTAAATCCGGAAATAAAGAACTTTCAAAAGGTAAGCCTTTATGCTATGTGGAATACATGGATACCTTTATGCTTATCGATAAAAATAATGTCGTAACTGGAAGTTCAACAGAACGGCCGGAAGATCTTCCGGAAATATCTGGTGTATCCTTTAACAGTATTATTGTAGGTAAATATTTTGAGCCAAAGGATGAGGCTTCTTATAAGTATGCATTAAAACTGGTGGATTGCCTGAAGAAAAATTCTCTTGGGGCGACGGAAGTCTATGTTGCCGCGGATATGAAAGCCACAATATACGTGGGAAAAGTAAAGATTCTTATGGGATTGGATGAAAATACGGAAGAAAAGATTAATGATCTGAGGGATTTCTACGATGATCTGATTCAATTAGATGGTACTTTGGATATGCAGGAACTGAGCAAAAACAACATCGGATACTCTTTCCGCCAGAACAAGTAATAAAAAAGTTGAAATTTACATTAAATATCAGTATTATATATTCGTAAAAAAATATACAGAGAGGACTTGTACTCATGTCAGAATTTGAATATGGAGATTCCGTTCGTGGCGCCAGAATCGTTGTTATTGGTGTCGGCGGAGCTGGAAATAATGCAGTAAACAGAATGATGGATGACGGAATGCAGATGGTAGAATTTCTTGCCGTTAATACAGACCGTCAGATTTTACAGACATGCAAAGCGCCTGTAACAATCCAGATCGGTGAAAAGATTACAAAAGGTCTTGGCGCCGGAGCACAGCCTGAGGTTGGACAGAAAGCTGCGGAAGAGAGCATGGAAATGATTCAGAAGGCTATCGCCGGTGCAGATATGGTATTCATTACCTGCGGTATGGGCGGTGGAACGGGAACAGGTGCTGCTCCTGTTATCGCTAAGATTGCAAAGGATATGGAAATCCTTACGGTTGCAATCGTTACAAAGCCTTTCAAATTTGAAAATAAGACCCGTATGAACAATGCGATTATGGGTATTGAAAGATTAAAAGAGGTTGTAGATACTCTTATCGTTATTCCAAATGATAAGCTTCTTGAAATCGTTGACAGACGTACTTCTATTCAGGACGCTTTCAAGAAAGCAGACGAAGTTCTTCAGCAGTCCGTAAGAGGTATTACCGACCTTATTAATGTACCTGCTCTTATCAACCTGGACTTTGCAGATGTAAGAACAGTTATGCATGATAAAGGTATTGCTCATATCGGTATCGGTACAGGAACTGGTGACGACAAGGCAGAAGAAGCTGTTAAACAGGCTGTTACATCTCCACTTCTGGAGACAAATATCCGTGGTGCTTCCCATGTTATCATCAACATTTCCGGTGATGTTTCCCTTATGGAAGTTAATGATGCAGCTTCCTACGTTCAGGATCTTGCTGGCGATGGAGCAAACATTATCTTTGGTGCAAGATACGAAGAAGAGCCGAGCGATACATGTACAATCACTGTTATTGCTACAGGTATTAACGATAATACAATCCGTATGGCTGGAGGAAATGCTCCAATAACCAGACCGGTTAGACCTCAGATGCCACAGCAGGCTCCTCAGCAGCCACAGGCAGAAAAACCTTTCGTTGTTAAAACAGACGCTGAGCCACAGGCAGAAGAAGCTGCAATCGAACCAGAAATCGTTCAGCCACAGCCGAAACGTCCACTGAGCTTCAACGTTCCGAGACAGCCAAAGACAACCGTTCAGGAACAGGATATTACCATCCCGGACTTCCTGAAGAGAAGATAAGTTTTTTGTAAAGCAAGGCTAGGCCGGCTAACAGCCGGCCTTTCTTTATGAAGAAACCGGCCTTTAAAAAAATTCGAATTTGCAGTAGAAAAGTTTGAACAAAAGGGCAGCTTCGCCTGGCAATATTTGTTTATTTCTGCGTAAGAAAAGCGCAAAAAGTAAAAATAAGTGTTGCAAAACAAAGTATGCTGCTGTAATATAAAAACAAAGTTTAGCACTCGTTAAGCAAGAGTGCTAATAAAACGAAGGAGGACGTATTAAGATGAAATTAGTTCCATTAGGAGACAGAGTTGTTCTTGAACAATTAGCAGCTGAAGAGACAACAGCATCCGGTATCGTATTACCAGGACAGGCTCAGGAAAAACCTCAGCAGGCAAAAGTTGTTGCTGTAGGCCCTGGCACAGAAGAAGTTAAAATGCAGGTTAAAGTAGGCGACGCAGTTATCTACTCAAAATATGCTGGAACAGAAGTTAAATTAGACGACAAAGAATACGTTGTTGTTCGTCACGACGACATTCTTGCAATCGTTAAATAATAGGAGGCAGTTAAATGGCAAAAGAAATCAAACATGGCGCAGAAGCTAGAGAAGCTCTCGGCAGAGGCGTTAATCAGTTAGCAGATACAGTTAAAGTTACATTAGGACCTAAAGGAAGAAACGTAGTTCTTTACAAACCTTATGGTAATCCATTGATCACTAACGACGGTGTTACTATTGCAAAAGAAATCGAGTTCCCAGATTCTTTCGAAAATATGGGTGCTCAGCTCGTTCGTGAAGCTGCATCTAAGACAAACGATGTTGCTGGTGATGGTACAACAACCGCTACCGTATTAGCTCAGGCTATGATCAATGAAGGCGCAAAGAACCTGGCAGCTGGCGCTAACCCAATCATCCTTCGTAAAGGTATGAGCGCAGCTTGTGAAGCAGCAGTAGCAGCTCTTCTTAAGATGGGAAGCAAAGTTAAAGGAAAAGAGCAGATTGCTCGTGTTGCTGCTATTTCCGCAGGTGATGACAACGTTGGCGAAATGGTTGCTGACGCTATGGAAAAAGTTACAAACGATGGTGTTATCACTATTGAAGAATCCAAGACAATGCAGACAGAACTCGACCTGGTAGAAGGTATGCAGTTCGACCGTGGATATATTTCTCCATACCTTTGCACAGATTTAGAGAAAATGGAAGCAGTTCTTGATAACCCATACATTCTTCTTACAGACAGAAAGATTTCTGTTATCCAGGACATCCTTCCTCTTCTTGAGCAGATCGTTAAAACAGGCGCTAAGCTGTTAATCATCGCTGAAGATATCGAAGGCGAAGCTCTTACAACATTAATCGTTAACAAACTTCGTGGAACTTTCAACGTAGTAGCTGTTAAGGCTCCTGGCTATGGCGACAGAAGAAAAGAAATGTTAAAAGATATGGCAGTTCTTACAGGCGGACAGCTTATTTCTGAAGAAGTTGGTCTGGAACTGAAAGATACAGATCTTTCCATGTTAGGACGTGCTAAGACCGTTCGCGTTGACAAAGAGCATACAATCATTGTTGATGGTGTTGGAAGCAAGAAAGAAATCGCTGGCAGAATCGCTCTGATCAAATCCCAGATTGAAACAACAACTTCTGAATATGACAGAGAGAAAATGCAGGAAAGACTTGCTAAATTATCCGGTGGTGTAGCTGTCATCCGTGTTGGTGCTGCAACAGAAGCTGAAATGAGAGAAAAGAAACTCCGTATGGAAGATGCTTTAGCAGCAACAAGAGCAGCAGTTGAAGAAGGCATTATCGCAGGCGGCGGAAGTGCTTACATTCACGCTATTCCTAAGGTAGCAAAAGCAGTTGCAGGTCTGGAAGGCGACGAGAAGACAGGCGCTAACATCGTTCTGAAAGCTCTGGAAGCTCCTTTATACGTTATCGCTCAGAACGCAGGTCTGGAAGGCAGCGTTATCGTTAACAAAGTAAGAGAAATGAAAGATGGCGAAGGCTTCGACGCTCTTAACGGCAAATATGTTGAGATGGTTAAAGCTGGTATCCTTGATCCAGTTAAGGTTACACGTTCCGCTCTTCAGAATGCAACCAGCGTAGCTTCTACATATCTTACAACAGAAGCAGTTGTTGCAGACATTAAAGAACCTGTTGCTCCAGCAGCTCCAGCTGCACAGGGCATGGGTGGCATGATGTAATTAAAACAGAAAAAAGTTTATAATGTTTTTGATTCGGGCAGGCTGAAAAGCCTGCCCGTTTTGCGTCTGTAATTGTTTTTAGAAATAAACATACCATTTGCAAATTATATGTAGTATAATGTTACAACTATCCTTGTAATCTGGGGTAGTAGCTAAAGAAATAGAATTAGTAATGAGTTATATAGTATTTAGATAGGAGCGACATTATGAACAGAGAATGGACTGCTAAATGGATAGGCCCACAGGAAGAAGATAAGTTCAATCCTGTCATCTATAAAGATTTCTTTGTAGACGACGAAGTGAAGAAGGCTACTCTTTTTATAGCAAGCATAGGACTGTTTGAAGCATATATTAATGGTACAAGAATCGGTAACGAATATCTGACTCCATATAAACAGGACCCGGAAATGGGTGTTCAGTATTTTGAGTTTGATATTACAGAAGAATTGAATTATGGCGCAGATTCTGAGGCCAACTCTTTGGATGTTTTCTTAGGAAAGGATTGGGATGAAGAGGAAGACAAAAGATTTGCTCTGAAAGCAGAAATCGTAATTGAAGTAGCAGATATGGAGGAAGAAACCGAATATCTGTCTATGGAATTTGATGAGATTCTGGTTAAACCTGGAAAATTCTCCGAGGAACCAAAGAAAAAAGAAAATCTGGAAGACATCATCGACTTAGATGATTTATTTGATGAGGAAGACATGGATGACCTCCTTGACGGAATCATTGAAAATGAAAAAGTTGATGAAATCGAGAATATAACGGAAGAAGCAGAAGTTTTATTTGATGATGTAATGGAAGAAGACAGTCTGGACAATCTGTTTACTGACGATTTATTCAACGAGTTTGTTGATGAAATTATTGAAGAAAAGAAGGCAAATGGCGAAGAAGTTATAGAGAACGTGGCAGAAGCGGAAGAACTGGTGGCAGGAGCAGAATCTTTTGCAGAAGAAACCATGGAAGAAACGGCCGAAGTATTTGAAGACTTTGATCTTTCTGCACAGCTGATCAGCAAAGCCGGCTTTGCTGAGACGGAAGAGGAACCAGCAGAGGAGCTTGCAGAAGAAGTTGAAGAAGTAGTAGAAAAAACAGCGGCAGACGATTTCGAAGAAGTTATTGAAGAGGAATTGGAAGAAACCGAAGAAGTAATCGAAGAAACAGAAGAACTTGCAGACGAAGAACTTGCAGACGAAGAGCTTGTAGAAGAAGTTCCTGCAGAAGAACTGGAAGATGATTTTAACGAAGAACTTGCAGACGAAGACTTTGAAGAACTGTTTGACGAATTCGATGATGAATTTGAAGAGACCGAAGAGGACTTC
>JAZUGA010000128.1:0-4470 GCA_045640945.1 Lachnospiraceae bacterium
CAGTAGTATTTCTCGTAGGTGTCATCGCTCATGAATCCATCCATTCCTTTATGCAGAGCCATGAAGATGAACTTACCGTCGCCCTTGCCTTTGCCTGCACGAAGCATTGCAAGAGTCTGCTCCTGAGCTTCTTCGATGTAACGTTCTACATCTTCTGGACGCTCATAAATATCTGCTAAGGAGTTGATGGTTCCACGAAGGCCATCACTGTATGCATCGAAAGGAACGCCTGCGCCGCCGCCGGTGAAGATTGGGTAACCATCTTCTTCAACTTCCTGTGCAAATGCAGCTGCTTTCTTATCGAATTCAATGTATTTGTCCTGAAGAGCCCAGATCTTCTTCATAGCTTCTCTTACTTCTGGTTTTGAGAAAGAAGATACTGCAGATCTTGTTCCGCCCATGGAGTACTGTAAATTCATGCCTGTGAAGTCATCGAATAAAGTACTTACACGTGGAAGAGCTTTTGTTAAGGACCAGCCGGTACGGTCGGACCAGAACTGTTCGAATTCATCATCCAGAAGAATTGGATACTCGATGTGCTGCTGAATAGAGTTGTCATCGATTTTTGCGCCTGGCATACCAGCCCAGCACATGTTCTTTGTTCCGGACATTTCCATGATGATGCCCTGGCCTGCGAAGTTGTTACCTACGCCGATACCAGCATCCGGCTCGAATGTATGATGATATTTCCAGATAGCCTCTTTATATTTTGCTAAAGACTCATCATAAATGCTCTCAGCTACGGTATATCCAGCATCGATTACTGGGAAGATAGCTGGTGATGGTTTAATAGGGATCTGATCAGGCTCTCTCAGAGCGATCGCATCACGAACACGTTTTTCTTTTGCTTCATATTTCGCTTTGTTTTCCGGTGTCATATAATTTTCCTCCTACCCAAAAATTTTTATACCTTCTGTTTAATTATGTTCTGCATAATTGTATGTAATGATTATCGCACAAACATATTATTGTTTTCAATTATCAATTTTATTAAATGTTTTGGCAGAAATATCCGATTTTTCTGCCGCTCCTGCTGCAAAAAAAGTTTTCCTTTCGGTCAGAACACGAACTGGACCAAAAGCATGTAGCAGATAGTTCCCGCTGCTACGGAAATCAGCATGTTTTTCTTCCATAAATGTAAGCCCACAACAACGGCGATGGCGATCAGTTCCGGAAGTCCATGACTGCCGGTAACGAAGCTGACGTTTTTCAGGCAATATACCACCAGCATTCCGAAAATCGCTGCCGGGAGCGCCTTTCCCAGATACTGGACATACTTCGGCGTCGGCCGTTTTCCGGAGAAAATCAGGAATGGAAGGAAACGGGTGGCCATGGTTCCGACGACGCATATGGCAATGGTAATAATCTGCTGTCCTATGGTCATAGCCACTCACCTCTTTTCTCAATCGGCTTGCGAAGCACGGTCAGACCTACGACGATGCATGCCATGGTCGGAATCAGGAAGGAATCGGCGCCGAAAATCAGCAGGCAGACAATGGATACCGCCAGGCCGATATAGGCAGTCATATGCTGCTTGTCCTTCATCCATTGCTCCAGGAAAATTACTACGAAAAGGGCGGTCATGGCGAAGTCCAAGCCTTCGGTATTAAAGGTGATCAGAGAGCCTAAAAGGCCGCCAATGGTGGCGCTGGCTACCCAGTAGAACTGGTCTAAGGCTGTGACAAAAAACATGAACCAGCCCGAATCTACGCCTTCTGGAACGTCGGTCGAATAGTTAATGGAAAAAGATTCGTCGCACATGCCGAAAATCAGATAGAATTTTTTCCAACCGGTTCCTTTATATTTTTCCAGCATGGAAATTCCATAGAATAAATGGCGGGCCTGGATCATCAGAACCATGAGAAGAGTCTGAAGGGGCGCAAATTTGCTTAAAAGCATGGATACCGCAACAAACTCCAGGGAGCCGCCAAAAATGGTCAGGCTCATGATCATGGGATAAATAAAAGAAAAGCCGGACACTCTCATATAGATTCCGTAGGTAATGCCAAGGAATCCAAAACCTGCCAGAATCGGCAGCGTTTTTGGGAATGCGGCTTTGAAAGCTTTCGTTATGATCTTTTTATCTTTTTCTTTCTGCACGAAATAATTGCTTCTTTCTTATTATTTCTTCGTCATTTTCTATCTGGATTGGAAATGACAGGGAACAAAAAGTTCCTTTATTACGTGAAATCAATCTACAAAAGAAAGTTCCGTAATTACGTGAAATCAATCTACAAAAGAATACAATTGCAGGCGTCTTCAAATACTTCCAACACCTTTGGATAATATCCTTCCGCTTCTTTCGAATTTACAATCAGTAAAGTCAGATGCGGAAGGTCCGTAAGACAGTCATATAATGCATCCAGATTTTTTCCGTAATAGTCCGGAAATTCCAGCATCCATTTCAAATATTCGTGAGCAGATTCTTTTTCTGTTAATTTTTTTGCGTCTAAAATTACTCTCATTTTATTCTCCGTCAGTAAAAGGGGCGTTTCATAAGTTCGCGAGGGCAATATCCTGATATAATATCGTAAGTTCGCGGATTCGCCCGTTCTCGATTTAATATCGCAAATTTTTACTCGTCCCCATACAATAATTCAAAAGTCTCATAATGGTCTTCGGTATAGTAAACTAAGCCGTCGTTGGAAAAGACAATTCGTTTCGCATTTCTGGAACCTTTTTTGTAATCGATGTCACATTCGTAATATTGTCTTCCCTTTGCCTTTGGAAGAATCCCTTCCCTGTTTCCGAATTTATCTCCACCAATGGATTTTCCCGGTGCCACCTTATCCAGATTTCCTTTGCTTTTCCAGCCTAAATCCTCAGCTTCCGATTTTGTTATATAGTTACTTGGAAGATGTCCATAGAGGTAAATATATTCCGCAACTTCTTCCTTGCTGGTATATTCCCCGTCTTCCCGGACACCAGACGGATCCGTCTCAGGTTCTGTTTTCTTTTCTTTAGTTTCCTTTTCTTTCTGGGTCTCCTTTTGAGACTCCTTCTCGGTCTCAGCCGAAGCAGATGTGGTTATTTCCTCTGCAGTTGTTATTTCTTGCGTTGTTTGAACAGGATCTTCCGGATCGTCATTCTTGCAAGCAACAATGCCACAAATCAGCAGCATGAAAACCAATAATGCCGTAAATATTCTAAAAATCTTTTTTTTCATATTATTTCCTATCTTAGTAGAATTTTCTTTGCAGTGTCGAAAATCAATAAATATTTCATTTAGCCTATACAAAACATATATTTATGAAACATATCGATTATATAAATTTTTCATGAAAATATCTACCGTTAAATAAATCTATGTCGTTCTTCTTTATTGCATAAAAAATGGACTTATGTACAAATTTTTCACGAACATTATTTCGTTTTGCAGAAAAAAGCGAGTTATGTACAGGTGACTGATCAAAAAACCGTACATAACTCGATATTTTATGCGAAAATGTCCTGAGAAACTGTACATAAGTGAAGTTTTTCGCAGGGGCGCTCTAAGAAGTTGTACATAACTCAAGTTTTTGCGCAGGGGCTCTCCGAGAAGCTGTACATATCTCGAATATTTGCGCAGGGGCGCTCTAAGAAGTTGTACATAACTCAAGTTTTTGCGCAAAAAACAAAAGAAAAAAACCACGTTATAAAACGTGGTTTTTTCGTGCCCAGAACCGGAATCGAACCAGTGACACGTGGATTTTCAGTCCACTGCTCTACCAACTGAGCTATCTGGGCGAATAGGTGAATGCAATCGTATAACGCAATCTTATTCGAAATGGAAATCTAAGCTTGCTTATGATTTTCATTTTGAAGAAGATTGTAGTTTGGTTCAATTATTTGAACCAAACGTTCACGAGCGAAGCGAGTGGGCGTTATACACATTCAATTTTCAAGTAGCGGGGGCAGGATTTGAACCTGCGACCTCCGGGTTATGAGCCCGACGAGCTTCCGGACTGCTCTACCCCGCGTCATTGGAGCAACTAGTGCCGAAAGGAGAATCATAAGATTCTCTAAATGGGGGAAGGTGGATTCGAACCACCGAAGGCAGTGCCAGCAGATTTACAGTCTGTCCCCTTTGGCCACTCGGGAATTCCCCCATCAAATGGGGCCTACAGCGCTCGAACCTGTGACCCCCTGCTTGTAAGGCAGGTGCTCTCCCAGCTGAGCTAAGACCCCAAATTATGCGATTGTCAACGCGCCTGAGAGTATTTTCTCACATGATAACATGTCAGTCAACTATTTTCTCAGAGCGACCCAGATGAGACTCGAACTCACGACCTCCGCCGTGACAGGGCGGCGCTCTAACCAACTGAGCCACTGGGCCATATTTTCAATTATCAATTTTGTTCCTTCGGGCAGTGGACCCTCAGGGACTCGAACCCGGGACCTACCGGTTATGAGCCGGTTGCTCTAACCAACTGAGCTAAGGGTCCAAAAAAGCCGATGGGGGGACTCGAACCCTCAACCTGCTGATTACAA
>JAZUGA010000129.1:0-2156 GCA_045640945.1 Lachnospiraceae bacterium
CTTCTATTTTGGTGGCATCAACCGTAGAATCTGTATAGGTTTTAGCAAAAGCGGTAATGCTCATTCCAAGTACAAGAACGGCTACCAGCAAAGTTGCAATCAGTCTCTTTTTCATAACTAGTTCTCCTATGACATGTTTTATATGTGCTCTATATTACCTTATGTTTCACCTTTTTGTAAAGGTTTGATATCGGTGAAAACAGCCAGGTGAAGAATAATACGATCGGGAAAATCTCCAGACGACCTAACAGCATGTCAACAATAAATACGATTTTGGACGCTGGATTAAAGTTCGCAAAACCGCCCATGCTGACCGTACTGATATCAATACCATTGTTGTTAAAAGTGGTACTAACATAACTAAAGGTGGTCGTGAAATCCATCTTTGGTTCAATAGAAACCACAATCATGGAAACAATGTAAATCACAATAAAAATACCGAAATAAATCAATATTCCGCCGACTACATCGTCTTCCACCGCTTTTTTATTATACTTCACCACGTTCACGCTTCTTGGATGAAGTTTTTCTTTCAGGTATTTTTTCACCGATTTCGCCATAATGATGAATCGGGAAACCTTAATACCACCCGCCGTACTTCCAGCACAGCCTCCAATAAACATAGCTAGCAGCAATAATCCCTTTGAGAACCACGGCCATAGGTTGTAGTCATAAGCGGCAAAGCCCGTAGATGTTAGGGCTGAAGCGCCTGCAAACAGGGACTGATGCAAAGCCTGTCCGAAGGTATCAAACTGGCCTCTGGTCAAATATACATTCAGAGTAATCGCCAAGGAAATTACGACAAAAACAGAAATATAAGTAATAAGTTCTGAGTCCGTAATGGCTTTCTTTATTTTTCCGGTAACCGTCAAGAAGAATAAACCGAAGTTCATGCCCGCTAAAATCATAAATACGGTTACAATCGTTTGTTGCGCAACCGTAAAGGAAGCCAAGGAACTATTCAGGTAGCTAAATCCACCGGTTGCCAAGGTTCCAAAAGAAATCAGGAAAGATTCAAATACTCCAAGTTTGGCAATAACTAAAGCAATAA
This sequence comes from Lachnospiraceae bacterium, assembly GCA_045640945.1. Taxonomy (GTDB): domain Bacteria; phylum Bacillota; class Clostridia; order Lachnospirales; family Lachnospiraceae; genus RGIG5612. The sequence goes on from JAZUGA010000129.1 coordinate 1,052, forward strand.
CTTCCAGAATTGTCAAAACGAAATAAATTAAATACAGATATTTTGCTGTCTGGCTGATTTTCGGGCTTAACTTTTCTGTCGTTGGTCCAGGAGCTTCTGCTCTCATGATATGCATGGAAGCACCTCCGGCAATCGGAGTCAAAGCCAGCATAAAGACCAAAACGCCCATGCCGCCGATCCAATGGGTCAGACTTCTCCAGAACAGAATGGCATGACTGGCAATTTCGATATCCGGAACGATCGTAACTCCGGACGTGGTAAATCCAGAAACTGCCTCAAATACCGCATCCAGATAATTTGGAATCAATCCGGAAAGTACATAAGGAATGGCTCCCACCAAACTCATGACAATCCATGCTACCGCAACAATAATAAAACCGTCTTTTGCATACAGTTTCTGCTTTGTCGGTTTCAACAGGAACAGCAGTCCACCTACAATAGCCGTGGCTACAATGACCATAGCAAAGACTTTCCAGTCCTGCTCCCCATATACAAAGGCAACAACCATTGGCAACAACATAAAAGCCGCCTCAATGATCAGAATAAGCCCTATGGTTTTTAAGATAATTTTTCTCATATCCAATTAAATAAATATATCTGCGATACGGTACATACCGCTTTTTGTGGTAACAACCAAAACGGTATCTCCCGCTTCTATGGTATCATTTCCACCTGGAATAAAGGATTTTCCCTGTCTGGTAATATTTGCCAGCAACAGGTCATTCTTTAATTTCAGGGTCTTGATTTGTTTTCCTAAAAAGTCCGCATCTTTTCCAATCAGGAATTCCAAAACTTCTACTTTGTTGTCGATAACGTGGCAAAGAGACTGTACTTCGTCCTCAATAACGTTCTGCATAGCACGTACATAACGCAGAATATGGTCTGCTGCAATATATTTTGGATTAAATACGCTACCGACATTCAGATTAAACATCAGGTCTTCGAAATCGGACTTCTTAATCTTCGCAATCATCTTCGTGTCCGGCGCATTCTTCTTCACGTACATGGAAATCAGAATGTTTACAGAGTCCTCTCCCGTAACCGCTGCAACTGCAGAATATTTCAGTACACCTTCCTCTTCCAGAATATCCGTATTCGTCGCATC
>JAZUGA010000130.1:0-8985 GCA_045640945.1 Lachnospiraceae bacterium
GGGTCATTTGTTGAGGTGGTGCTTTCCAGACACAGAATCGGTCCGGAGAACGGTTCTGTAATTAGAGATTGTAATTTTATTAAGTCCATATATTTATGAAAAAAGGGTATGCCCGGCATACCCTTAAATATTTATTTAAAATGCTAATGTATCAACTTTACCCAGAAGTTCGGTTAAATCCTGAAGGCAGGCTTCTAAGATTTTCTTTCCTTGCTCGCTCTCAAAAGTATTTCTCTTACCATAATGATTTAAGAAACGAACCTGAGCCATAAGCTTGATTTTATCCGTAACGCTGGCAATTTCTGCCTCATCTTCTGTATCCAGATAATCACGGATAAACAGATCCCAGAGCTTTACAGCTGTTTCCGGATCAATTCCCGTAAAAGCAGTTACACCCTCCGGTTCTGCCACAGACTGGCCAACATAGGTAAAGTAAACATTAATCAAATCAAAAATCGGATGACCATAAGCTAAAGTATCCATATCGATGAGAAGAGTTTCCCCGTTCTGCATCATCAGGTTGTTGGTATGATAATCGCCATGAATCATATTCATGGTATCTGGAATGGTATCCATCATTTTTTCTACCTGCTGTGCCTGTTCTTCGCTCAGATAAACAGAAACCACTTTCAGCCATTTTCCAACAATCTTCTTTGCCTGAGGCATATCGTCCGATTTAACAATGGTATTATGAATCAGTTTTAAAAGCTTTGCATATTCGCTTACATAGGTTTCAAATCCGTCTTTATCTTCCATGATCAGCTGGGAGAAGGATTTCGCATCTAACAGTTCAAATACGGAGCCATATTTCTCCCCAACCTTAACAACATCATAAGAAATAGCAGTCGGAATACCTAATACAAAAGCTTTACGGGCCAGTTTTCTTTCTTTATGGATATCATCTAAACTGTCTGGATCATTATATACTTTAACAATGGTGTCTCCGTTATAACGATATACGGTGCCCTTTGCGCCTTTGCCAATAATGTCACATCCATCGACGCTCATCTTACGATAAGCTTTTTCAATGGCCATGATGTCAACAAAACCCGTCATGTCGAAAACTTCATAGGCTTCTGCGGTAACATTGATGAGTTTCATCGGCTGTGGTCTGTTGCTCAGTCGTAAAATAACTCTTAAGCCGGCACTGGAAATATAAATTAAATCTTCTCCATCCAGAACAAGATTTTCATATTCCGCGTTACCAAGAATCTCTTCGATTTCATTTTCAACAGTCGCTGCATTGTTGGAATCGATTTTATCTATTAATTTGATATAAAGAGTTCCATTCTCAATTCTTGAATCCATAAAAACACCTCTATCTAATCTCTTATTTTTTTGATAAGGGTCAGTATATTTTCCCCGTCTTTATATTCATAAAAGGTTTCATCAGAAATCTGCTTCGTCATAAAAATACCAAGGCCGCCAATTCCCCGCTGCTCCGCAGGTAATGTAATGTCCGGGTCTTCTTTTTCCAAAGGGTTAAAAGGAATTCCACCATCAATAAAAGTAATTGCAACGGTACCATCTGCAGGAAGAAAACCTACCCCAATAACAACTTCTCCACCCTTGTTGTCATAGCCATACTGGGCGATGTTTACATAAACTTCTTCCAAAGCGATGGACATTCTTAAAATCGTTTTTAATGGGCAGCCCAATTGTTCCAACTCGTCCTCAACAAAAGCTGAAACAACCGGAAGCTGATCCACTGCTGCTTCAAAAGTTTTTTCCGTCCATATTCTGTTGTTATCCAGTTTTACGCAACTGTTAATCAACATATCTACTTCCTTTACTCAATGGTGAAAATCTCATCAAAACCTGTAATTGCAAATAAGCCAACAACTTCTTCCTGTAAATGAAGGATTTTGATATTTAAGGACTCTTCATTTGCAATTTTCGTTCCTAAAAGAACACGGAAACCAGCAGAAGAAATATAAGCTAACTCTTCAAAATCAAAAATCAGATTTTCCATTCCTGGAACAACTTCATCTAATGTTTTTTCAAGATCCACGGAAGTATTGGTGTCTAATCTTCCCTCTAATTTCAATGTAACTGTTGTACCTTCTTGCGTTTTAATAATATTCATTTTCAAGGCCTCCTGTCAGTGCTATATATTTTACCATAAATGTAGCCAAAATTTGAAGTGAAATCGGTTCAAAAATTTTTTAAAAAAAAGATTGTTTTTTAGAAGGTTTATGCTATAATACTTCTTGCGCGACTTTTGACGCCGAGCGGAGGTGTCGGAACTGGCAGACGAGCAAGACTAAGGATCTTGTGCTGGCTACAGCGTGTGGGTTCAAGTCCCATCCTCCGCATGAAAAATAAAGGAGATTCCAGTGGAATCTCCTTTATTTTTTTGTATTCAAAGATAACACTTGAACAAGGAAGATGCGAGTATGTGAGCACAATGCACCTGACGCGGCCTGAAAGGTGCCGAAGGCACCGGTGGAAGTCCCATCCTCCCCTCGCAGACCGAATGGGTTTGCTTCCCTTCTTAACAGCGTTTTAATGTGTACAGTAGCCATTTTTTCGAATGTTCTGTATAATAGAAAATCAACAGAAGCAAAAACATTATGAAAGAAGCGGTATTTTATGGATAAAATTCAGATAAATCAATTAACCGACTTTATGCTTGGTCAGGCGCAAGATCTTGATGCCATGACTGGCTGTACCTGTGTAATTGCTCCGGAAGGTGCGGTTTGCGGAGTGGATGTCCGTGGCGGTTCTCCCGGAACCCGTGACATTTCTGCCTTAGACCCTACCTGCAACCGGACAGAGGTCCATGGGGTAATGCTTTCTGGTGGAAGCTCTTTCGGTCTGGATGCTGCAGGCGGTTTGATGGAATTCTTAGAAGAGAAAAAGATTGGACGGAATGTTGGCGTAACTGTAGTTCCGAATGTTTGCGAAGCGATTTTATTCGATCTTCACTGCGGTTCTTATCAGATCCGCCCGGATAAAGCCATGGGGCGTCTTTCTGGAGAAAATGCCTTTTCCGGCGAACCGTTTCAAAGCGGAAACTTTGGAGCTGGAACTGGTGCAACCATCGGCAAAACCAACGGACTGAAAAACGCCATGAAAGGCGGCGTTGGTGTAGCAGCCTTTCAGCAGGGCGAATTAATGGTTGGTGCTGTATTTGCCGTAAATGCTGCAGGTGATGTGACAGAAGATGGAAAGATTCTGGCAGGAGCTTTAACGGAAGATCATGCTTCTTTTGCAGACAGTGAAGCTCTGTTATTAGGCTCCTATGCGGTAAATGATGACCTTTTTGCAGGGAATACAGTTATCGGCTGTATTTTCACAAACGGTCGCTTATCAAAGGCTCAGGCGACCCGTATTGCCGGCAGAGGTCAGGATGGAATCGCAAAAGTAATCCGCCCTGCTCACTCTATTTTTGATGGCGATACCGTATTCGTCATGGCGTCCGGCAAAGTTGACACTACCATCGATGCAATCGGTGTTTTAGCCGAGCATGCGACTATGGCCGCCATTACCGATGCAATTAAATCTGCAGAATCCTATGGATGCTTTACCTCATATAAGGATTTATAAATCCTTATGTGACTCTCTTTTATTAAATCATAAAATATATTTTAATAAAAAAGCCTAAACTTAAAGGGCGGCAGCGGGAATCCCGCTGCCGCCCTTCCTTAACGGTTAATTATCTATTATCGTACGGATTTTCTTTTTTTACTATACACAGCTGTTCCAATAAGAACGATAGCGCTAATGATCGCAAGTACGATGTACAGGGACATATGACTGTTGTCGCCAGTCTGAGGTCCTTTGTCGTTGACAAGACTGATGTTGACGGTCGTCGTCATCTGGTTGCCTTGTTCCGCAAGTTTATAGTTTTTCATAGCTGCTCCGCCGAGAGCTCCGTAGGAAAGAGCAACGTTCTTGTCCTGACCTGCTTTGTCGTCATCCATTTCGCCAGTGACTTCAATCGTCAGCTTGTCACCCGAAACGATATTGTCGAACACAACTTTATCGAGAATCAGGTCAACGCTTCTGTTATCTGCTTCGAATTCACGGTCCTTGGCAGTAATTCCGCTGACAGTTACTTCACGTGGAGTGATGGTAACCTGTACGGTACCATAAGCAGGATAATAATCCGGATGTATCGCAGAGTAATATACAGTATATTCCCCTACGTCAGTGAACATCGGAAGCTCAGAGGTATACTCTGCGTCTGCAGCGGTACTGTAGAGGATCTGTGCTCTCTCGGTGTCGCTGACAGTAATCTCAGCACTGTGTGCAGCGCCATCATAAGGAGCGTTATAATCGGCCGTAAAGATAGAATAAGTCTCTGGCTGTGGCAGTGTTTTCACTTTGACAGGATCGGAAGGAAGTGATGCCGGAGCGTTCTGCGTCGCCGCGATACGAGTAATAATCTCATATTCTGTGTTCGGCGTAAGATCAGTAAAAGCAACCTCTCCAGAGCCACTGTCACGGATCCAGGTCATGCCGTTATCAATGGAATACTCCTGTCCTTCCACAGGATTGATTACTGTCAGAGTCGTCATATCCGGTTCAACATCTGGCGAAGTAATGTCATCAGGCTTTCCGGCGGGATCCTCATCTGGGCCATCCGGAGCTTCTGGCGAATCAGGGCGTTCTGCCAAGGTAAGTGTCTGTGGAATCGCGGTAGGATCGTCTGCAACCGCGATTGTGACGGTTTCACCCAACAGGGAATAGTCCTTTCCAGCGACAGAAAATTCCATCGGAATCACGCCGTTTGCATCAGCAACCACATCCAAAGTGGAGCCATCCGAAAAGGTGATGGTATATGTTTCTCCCGGATCGAGATTATAGAGTTTTTCATTGTCGTAATCCGCCAGTGCCTTGGTGAACTTGAAAGAACCTGATTCGATTACAACCGCGCTGTCGTAATTCTCATCGGTGATATCGCAAATTGCGAACAGAACACGAATCTTGCTTCCCGGAACGAGATCTTCGATTTTTGCCTCAAAGAATTCCGTATAGCCTTTGCCAAAAGCGTCGTTTATTCCGTCAGCCGAGCTTCCGGACAGGGAGCCGTTGCTCGTCCATTTTTCCGCGTATTTCAGATTCTTGATACTTACGGCACCAACGTCCGGAATTACCGCAACGTTTGTGTACTCGCTCCAAGATTCTGAGTCTGGCAGCTTAATGCTGTAAAGAAGTGCGAAACTGTCGTTGTACTGTTCTGGTTGATCAAACTCGCTGGAGCAGAATGCATAGTTGAAGGTCAGCTTCTTGCTCGGTACAGTGGTCTCAACCTCCACATAGCTCAGATGTCCACCGAAACCATAACCGGACAATCCAGAAAGGATATTTCCGACAGACGCGCCTGCCATGTTATTTCCAGAGGATAGACCCGATGAGGTCGTCAGCAACAGCGTATCGTCCGTGCTGTTCCCGTTTACCGTATAAGTAACACCAGAATACATGGAGCCGCCACCGATTACGTTATCAAAAGTAATTCCTGCATCAGACGGATAGAGTCCTGCAGCCCAATCTGAAGCAGAGGTGAGCACCGATGGCTCTGCTGCCGCCTTCAAAGGAAAAAACGTAAAGGCAAATACAAGCGCCATGACTGCCAGTAAAATTCCTCTAAATCTTTTTTTCATATATGAGTCCTCCCATATATCATTTCCAAACAACAAGTTAACAATATAAACATACACATTAACCATATCGCAACAAACTCAAAAAGGCAAGTTGTTCTCCAAAAATATAGCTGAAATTTCTAGAATTGGCCTCAATTTAAGCAAAACAAAAAAGGCTGTCCAAAAGGACAGCCTTTTAAAGTCTTCCGTACTATAAATTATTTCTGTGCTGGAGGAAGAAGTACTACTAACATCTGAGCTGTGTCAGGTCCGATGTTTGTAACGCACTTAGGTGAACCACCTGCGATATGAACGCTGTCGCCTGCTTCAAGAACAGTTTCAACACCGTCTTCGCCTTTGAACTTCATTGTTCCGTGAAGAATGTAGTAAATAGATTCTGCTGGGTTAGCTGCGAATTCTGTGCCGCCACCTGCTGGAAGGAAATGTGTTAAACCATTGATAAGCTGTCCGCCATCAACGTCTGCAGGATCATGAAGTCTTGTGCATTTGCACTCATTGTGTCCAGGTGCTGTGTAAGTATAGTAACCGTCTTTTTTTGTAATTTTGTAACCAGCCATTATAAAAACCTCCTAAAATTATCAATTAAGTAACTCCTAAGAGCTACAATATTTCATTGCTATTGTAGACCTTTTCTTTTGTAATTTCTACCCCTAATTTACACTCGTCAAAAAGCCATTATTTCGTGCGGTTCTGCCGTACAATTTCCCAAGCCAGGATTCCTGCTGCCACAGAAGCGTTCAGGGAATCAATATCCCCTTTCATCGGAATGCTGACAACAAAGTCGCATTTATCCCGTACCAGACGGCTGACGCCATTGCCTTCATTTCCAATAACTAATCCAATCGCTCCCGTCAGATTGCAGCGGTACATTTCCTCGCCATCCATATCCGCGCAGGCAAACCAGATACCTTTTTCCTTCAGCTGATCAATGGTCTGGGCAATGTTGGTAACCTTTGCAACTAAGGTATGATAAACCGCTCCGGCACTGGCCTTAGCTACAGTAGAATTAACAGTAGCCGCTCTGTGCTTTGGAATGATTACGCCATGAGCTCCTGCCAGGTTCGCACTGCGGATGATGGCTCCCAGATTGTGGGGATCTTCAATGCCGTCTAACACGAAAATAAACGGCTTTTCGCCACGTTCTTCCGCCCGGGCCAGAATATCTTCCACCTCGGCATATTGAATGGCAGAAAGATTCAAAATCGCTCCCTGATGATGGCCCGTATCACTCATGGCATCCAGCTTATCCTTCGGCACGGAAACAACCATAACCCCTTTTTCTTTCGCCTTTGCTACGATAGTTACTAAAGGACCATCTTTCACGCCTTCCTGAACGTAGAGTTTATCAATGTTGTCGTTGGTCTTTAAAGCTTCCAGAACCGGATTCCGGCCTTCTACCATCAGCTCATGCTTTTCGCCGGAAGAAGCGCCCTCCTTTTCCGGAGCAGCTTTCGGATTTTTCTTGAAATTCTTTTTATCAAAATCTTTTTTGTTATTTTGCATCGTTATACCGTTCAATTCCGTAATTTAATATTTCTGAAATTCGGTCTTTCCGGTCCATTAAGAACAGATAACCGATTAAGGCTTCCAGGCCTGTCGCTTTCCGGTATTCGGAAGGAGTACAGCTTCCGGGAATAGACACACCCTTTGCATTTCTTCCTCTGCGGAATACGCCCTGCTCTTCTTCCGTAAGGAAAGGCTCTTCCTCGTCTTTTCCCGTAAGAATGTCTGCGATTTTTGCCTGGGTTACCGCTTTCGAAAACTCCTTGGTCTTCTTATTCAGCGTGTTTACATTGCTCTCGCTTTCCCGAACCGCTCTTTCCCGGAAAAACAGTTCATAAACGGAATCCCCTAAAAAAGCCAGATTCAGTGATGGAATTTCATTTATTTTCTGTGCCACTTAACGCCCTCTCTTGTATCTTCCAGAATGATTCCCATTTCTGAGAGTTTGTCACGGATCTTATCTGCAGTTGCAAAGTCTTTATTCTTTCTTGCAGCCTGACGTTCTGCAATCATATTCTCAATTTCAACATCCAGAGATTCTTCTTCCCGGTCTAAAATGATACCTAAGATATCGCACATCTGAACCAGTCTGGATTCTGCTAATTCTGCCAGAGCCGTTGAAGATTTTTCGTTAATGGTGCTGTTGATTGCACGAACAAATTCGAAAACAGCTGCGATAGCGTCTGCTGTGTTGCAGTCATCATCCATGGACTCTTCAAATTTCTTTAAGTACTCTGCACCAAAGTCCTGATCCTCGCCTTCTTCAAACATGAAGGACCGGCCTTCCGCATTCTGTTCTGCATAATCTAATTTCTTTTTCGCATTAATAATACGATCCAGACCAGCTTTTGCAGCTTCCATCAGGTCATCGGAGAAGTTCAATGGGCTGCGGTAATGAGCGCTCAGCATGAAGAAACGTAAAACCTGAAGATCGTATTTTTCTGCAATATCACGAACAGTAAAGAAGTTTCCAAGACTCTTGCTCATTTTGCTTCCGTTAATGTTCAGGAAAGCATTGTGCATCCAGTAATTAGAGAATTTGCATCCATTTGCAGCTTCACTCTGTGCGATTTCATTTTCATGGTGTGGGAAAATCAGGTCTTCACCACCGGCATGAATATCGATGGTATCGCCTAAATATTTCTTGCTCATGGCGCTGCACTCAATGTGCCAGCCCGGTCTGCCATCGCTCCATGGACTTTCCCAGCTAGGCTCGCCTTCTTTTTTCGGCTTCCATAATACGAAATCAGAAGGATCTTCCTTGTCTTCTTCGCCAGTTACTTTAATCTCTCTGTGTCCGGACTGCATATCGTCCAGGTTTTTCTTGGACAGCTTGCCATAGCCCTGGAATTTTCTGGTACGGTAGTAAACCGTTCCGTTTGACTCATAAGCGTAGCCTTTATCAATCAGCGTCTGGATCAGATTCTGCATTTCGTCGATTTCTTCCGTAGCCTTTGGATGTACAGTTGCTGGCTTAATGTTCATTCCAGCCATATCTTTCAGGCATTCTTCAATATAACGTTCCGAAATAATTGCAGAATCAACGCCTTCTTCGTTAGCTTTTTTAATGATTTTATCATCGACGTCGGTAAAGTTGGAAACATAGGTTACTTCATAGCCTTTGTATTCCAGATAACGACGGAATGTATCAAAAACGATCATCGGACGGGCATTTCCGATGTGAATTAGGTTGTAAACGGTAGGTCCGCATACATACATTTTGATTTTTCCTTCTTCGATCGGTACCAGGTCTTCTTTTCTTGCATTTAAAGTATTGTATACTCTCATGATTTTTCCTCTTTTCAAGTTTTTCCGTATTCAGTAAAGTGTATCAAAAATCTTAAGTTTCCTCAAGAAAATCAACACGATTTTT
>JAZUGA010000131.1:0-12601 GCA_045640945.1 Lachnospiraceae bacterium
GCATAAGCCATCTGTTTTTCCAGATCATCGGCTTTCTCTATAATTTTATGAGCCAAAGATTCTCTTTCATGCTCGGTGGTAAATACATCGCCAGCTTCCAAAGCTTCATAGCAGGAAGCAATAATATCACGGTCTTCCGAAATAATATCCTTGCAGCCTTTTGCCTCCATCCAAATCTGGCGAAGAGAATCCAGCAATTTCACGGCTTCCCCATAATCTCCAAGAGTGACCCTATTGCTTACCTCATTGGTGTCACTACGTTCTCCATAGGTAACGAGATCCTCCAATTCGCAAAGAACCCCCTCTATATCCGAGCTCAACAATTCTTCCAAACAGTCTTCCATCTGTTTTGCATTCATGTTTGCACTCAAAAGAGCTCCGCTCCGATATTCCGGACCGTCTTCGGAACCGATAAGGTCTAAAATATAACTTTTTCGCGACAGCTCCATAACCGCATCGGTGTTTTCACCAGCGAGCGCCTCCAATGGAATCGCTGTCAGGATTAACGTAATCAATAGTAAGCTAGCTATTATTCTTTTTCGCACTGGTTATGTCCTCCCTTAGGAATCCTCCTTAATACTGAAGAGTCGAAAGATCTGTTACTAAGTCAAATTCCTTCGCCCATGGTTCGGTTAATTCTTTCAATTTATCAAAAGTTCTCTGTTGAATAAGGGCATTGCGAAGCATTGTCCGGTCTTCTTCATTTTCCAGCTTGTCTTCGCCACCCGGTATATCATCGTAATAACAAAGAATATGCACACCGTCCGCACAAAGGGTCGGCTGACTGATATCGCCTTTATTGATCAGAGTTCTGGCTCCTGCCATCAGTTCTTCAGACCATACCTGGCTCTTTTCATGATAAATCAATATATTCTCCGGATCATACAGCGCCATTAAATCCTCAAAAGATTCTCCCATCTGCAAGCGTGCATATATTTCATCACATTCATCATTGGTAGCAACCAAAACAGATTGCCACAGTTCGCCATACTTCACACTCAGTTCATCCACATGGTCCATGGCGGACTGATAAAGTTCTGTCTGCTGTTTTGTGTCTTTTCCTGCGATGGCTAGTTCCGCAATCTTGTTATAGGCCTCTTCTGCCTGCGCAGCGTAAGTGCTAGCCTCCTCTTCCACCTGTTTTAATTCTTTAAGAATATTTTCCGGCACTGGAATTACAATCTGGTGAAGCAGACGGTATCCTTCCGGAACATAAGCGCTATAGGAGTCCCCATAAAGTACTTCTTCCTCGAATAAAGGAATATTATTTTCATAACGCTCTTTGCATGGCTGAATGTAGTTTTCCTCAAAGAAAGCGTCCACATCGGCGTCCGTTACTTCCACGTTGACTTTGTAATATTCCATGAGCTTTTCGGTTTCGTACTGATACAGAAGCTCCTCAAAGAAATAATCAATATTGATGCCGTTTTCTTCTAAATATTCGGTCAGTTCTTTATCTGTAAATCCTGCTGCTTCCTCCGTATCCCGGAATTTTTTCCAGTATGCATCATAGGAATTCTGCGCATTGGTACGTATGTCATAGAGAGTATTTTCATCCGGCTCTCCGATTCCCAGTTTTTTCGCCTGGGCCTTGATTAAGGCGCGAATGGCATATTCATCCACAATTTCCTGGGCTGCTGCCGCACGTTCTTCCTCTGTAAGAGGGTTTCCTGTCAGCTCATAATCCTCCAGAAGCAGGTCCAGAGCTCTTTGGATTTCATCAGAATAATAAACAAATTCTCCTGCCTGAACCGTCACCAGTCGTTCCGTTTCCTTTTGTTCCGTTTCTTTCGGTATATCCTGTCCGGACGGAAGCTCCTCCGGTTCATTTCCTCCACATGCCACCAAACAGAGACCTGTCAAAAGGGCAAGAACCAGAGCCGTTATTTTATAACGCATTTAATATCCTCCAATACGTTGAAATTTCGTTTTAAAAAAACTCATACATAATAAGTATATCATAAATAAACCCTTTTCGATAGGGACTTTCTCCATATGGAAGGGGTTGACAAATGGATTTTCTAAAACAGAAAAACAATAAAAAAGTGGCTGGAATTATTTCCGGCCACTTAATTTATTTAATCCATAGATTCCTAAAAGTTTCAGATTGTTTAAGGCAGAGGAAGGTTTTCCGGAAAGACCGCAAATCAGCTTGCCATCTTTCACCCCATAAGCGCAGGCTTTGCCTGGTTTCATCTGAACGTCCCGGACGATAATTTCCGCCCCGATTTCTTCCATCGCCTTTGGTGTGAGATCGTAGTCTCCTACGGATGCCCCACCAGTTATAAGAATCGCATCGCACTCTTCCAAAGCTTTGCGGAGTGCTTTTTTTATTTCTTCCAGGTCATCTTTTACGATACCATAATTTCTGCAAAGGAAGCCTTCCTGCTCCATGAGTCCCATCAGCACATACTGGTTCGTTGCCAGAATTTTTCCAGGTCCCGGCTCTTCACCAATTGGCACCAATTCACTTCCTGTGACAAGAATGCCAACCGTAAGCCGTTCGTAAACCAACGGCTCTGTTATGTTCTGACCAGCTAAGATTCCCATGAGTTCCGGTCCGATTTTTTCTCCTGCCCGAGCCAATGTCGTTCCTTTTTTTCGGTCGGAACCTGCATAAATAATATGTTCTCCCGGCTCCGCGGACTGGAAGATTTTCACTTCTTCCTCCGTAAATTCGGTATCTTCCTGCTTTTGGATCGCATCCGCTCCTTCTGGAACCATCGCTCCCGTCATAATCCGTACTGCTTCTCCGGAATGGATTTCCCTTTGCGGAACGCTGCCTGCAGGAATATAATCCACAACCTTCAACGTCACCGGCGCTTCCTTCGACGCCGTTTCCACATCGAAGGAACGAAATGCATAGCCATCATACGGAGAGCGGTTAAAAGCAGGAACGTCTTCTTTCGCCTTTACGTCCTCTGCCAGAATCCGTCCAAAAGACTGGCTCAGTTCCACCGTTTCTGTACCAACTGCGCTTACTGCATCGATTATGATCTGTTTCCCTTCTGAAATCGTTACTGCCATGTTTTTACTTAAAATCGATCTTGTGCTCACGTTCGTAAGCAAACTTTTTTATTCCACTACTTTCATCAGAACTTTTGCAAAAAGTCTGTGACCAACTTCCGATGGATGGTTCCATCCGTTTGCCAGCATCGCTTTTACAGAATAGCCCTGCTTTTCATATTCTTTCCATACCACATAAGTGTCTGCAAGACTGGTATCATATTTAACAGCTAAGTCACGAATAACGTCGACTCTTTCTTCCAGGCTGCATACATGATTTTCCATATCCGGACGTGGTGCAACCATCATGTTCGGTGTCATAAGAATAATGTCCGCATTCGTTTCATTCTTAATCCGCTCCACAATTTTATCCAGATAGCTTGCGAAAATTTCGCAGACGCCCATATGTTCATCCCAGTTCAGTGCCGGATTGATGGTTACCAGGTCTGGCTGATAGCGGATAACATCACGGTCCAGTCTCTTTAACATACCCATAACATTGTCCCCGGCGATTCCGGAATTTACTACGCTGAGCGCAGTACTTTGGTAAAGATCCGCAACAGACTGCCAGAATTTTGTCAGATAGCTATTGCCGATATCGGATACTTCACCGATATCATTTTCACCAACGGTTCCTGAAGTCATTTTTTTCAGATGTTCCTGAAATTCTTCCGAAGTGGTAAATACAGATTCAAATTTTCCGGCGGTTACGCTGTCACCTAAGCCTACAATCAACGGATTCTTTGGCTCCAATCCATCTTCCGGTACCGGAAATGGACTTAAGATATTAATGTTGCCACGGTTGGTGTACATAATTCTTTTAAAATGTTCCGGTTTTTTATCGTTAACACATTTGATTTCATCGGCGATTCTCAGAATCGCTTCTTCGCATTCTATTGGTGTAACATAAGTGGTTTTATATGGTGATTTCATAATCCTTCCCCCTTGTTTCTACAATGAAGCCTCCTTCGGCTGTTATCTGCCTTCATTATAATAACCTGCCCTCACAGGCGCAAGGAAATACATGACCGCGACATTCCTTCCTATTTGTGCTCTGAAATTGTATATAAATAAAGTCACACTATCGACACAAAAACTATGATATAATGTTGGTCACTTTATTTATTGCAAAGCGAGAACATCTATGCGCAAGAAAAAAAGAATTAAACCGATATTTATTATTCTGCCAATCGTTATTGTTGTATTGGCATTGATTGCTATACCTGTTGCCAAAGTCAGCATTACCAAAAACCAAGCTTCCGATCTGAAGGATTCTTTCATGTATTTCCTGGAATGCGTGAAAAGCAAAGATTCCTTTGCTGCGGAAAAAGCTTTGGTGGATGCCCGTGAAAAAACAGACTCCTTGAGTGAAGCGCTGAATGGTGGCTTTTGGAAAACCGCAAGAATAATGCCTTTTGTTGATAAAGAACTGAATGTTGCGGATGAATTATTAGACGTTGTTTACGGCGTAGAAGATAATCTGCTGGATCCTCTGGTAGATAAAATGAAGGAATATCCGTTAACCGAACTTAAGGTTGGTGATGGTTTTAACACAAACCTGATGAATGCTTATCTGGATTTCCTGGAGGAAAAACAGCCTTACCTGGAGGACGTTCTGTCTGAAATTGAAACCATTGATACCGACTCTATCGTTGGAAACATGCTTGGTGAAAAGAAAGATGCCATTTATGAAATCGTAGATTCCTATCATGAGGCTTCCGCCCTTCTCCCTCTGATTCGCGTACTTATTGGTGACGGAGAAGACCGTCTTTATTTACTGGCGGCTCAGAACTCCGCAGAGGTCCGCGCTTCTGGTGGATTCCCGGGCTCCATTGGAACAATTCAGATTAAAGACGGCGTTCTGACAATCGGTGATTTTGACAGTGTTTACTATGTTATTGATGGTTCCATTTCTGAACGTTCCGGTCTGACCAGCGAAGATTATATTTTCGGTACATGGATCGACGCTCCTAGAGATGCTTGCTTTATTCCGGACTTTACAAAAGTAGGCCAGGTTTGGGCGGTAGCTTATCAGGACTACCAGCAGGCACATCCAGATGGTGAGGATTACAGTTACGAAGACTATGACGATTCTTGGTATGGTGATTGGGTTCCTGACGACAATAATGAAGAAACAAATGATACCGATGACAACGCAGAGGATATCGGCGAAATTGTAAAAAATAATATAAATACCGTAATTGATAAATATATTCTTGTTGGCGATCCGGAAGATGGTGGCGATGTACCTGCTGACCCTGGTGACGGCGGCGATGTACCTGCTGACCCTGGTGATGGTGGCGATGACCCAGAGAATCCAGAGGGTGGCGACATAACCGACCCGGAGAACCCTGAAGATCCTTTAAATCCAGAGGAAAAAGATAAAGACAAGGAAAAAGAAGATCCTTTTGAATATGGCGGCATTATGTACACCGGCATCTATGATTATATCGACTATGATTACAATGAAGACGACGGACCATATCATGTAGACGGTGTTGTTTCTTTAACCCCTGCCATTATCCAGATGCTGTTAGAAGATATTGGCGATGTGGAACTGTTTGACGGAACCGTTTTAAATGGCGAAAATGCAACCCGTATGCTGCAGCATGAAATTTACGTTAAATACTACAGCGAAGATACTTACGATTCCAGTAGCAGTGGCTGGTATGCCGATACCCTCTTTGCAGATACGGCTAAAATTGCCATGAAGGAATTTGTTTCCAATTTTGAAATCAGCAAATTTGCAGATTATTTCAAATTGTTTAAGAACGGAGCTGAAAGGCACATCCTGAACATCTGGATGGCAGATCCGGAAGAACAGAAAATTGTTGAGGAAGCTGGAGTTTCCGGAAAGCTGAACGATGATCCGGAGAATCCTGTTGCAGGCGTATATTTCAGTCTGGCCGACGCAAGCAAACTTGGATGGTATGTTGATATTATTCCAGAAGTCAGCGAGCCAGTTATCAATGAAGACAATTCCAGAACTTATGATGTAAAGATTACTCTGAACAATATCATGAGCGATGAGGAGCAGGAAAAAATCAACTGGTACATCATCGGTGCATATAATGGCGCTATTCGTTCCTTCATTCACTGTTTCGCACCGGCTGGTGGCACGATTACCGAAGTAGAAACCAGCAACGGCATGTATATGCTGGAAGATGTCTACCATGACCTGCAGGTAGCTTACAATCTGGATGTTTTGATTGAACGTGGTGAGCCGATTGAAATCACTTACAAAATCACTACGGCACCTGGTGTTGAAACGCCTCTGAAGGTTGTTACAACTCCGACTCTTACCGAGTATCGTCTCCCAGAAGATTATGGTCCAATAAACGAGGGCCTGGATGAATGGGAGGATGAGGAATCCTGGTATTAAACAAATAAAGTTCGGGCAGGGAAATTTCCCTGCCCGTTTTTTATTGTGAAATCATTCTTTCACTTTTCACATTTTATCAAACTACTTGCATAGCTTTTCCGATTTCTATTTCGCAATCTCTTTCAGTACGAAATATGCAGCTGCGGTCTCTGCATCCGCAAAGCCTTTTCCTACGCCCTTAACGTACATAGCAGCGATTTCTTTTGCCAAGTCTTCTTTGCCTGCTGCCATCAGACCATCAATAATCATCAGGTTATCTGCTGCCAGAATACTTCCGCCGTTTACGCTAAGCTTGCTGTAGTCTTTGCTTGTCATTCGCTGGGAAAGAAGGCCGCCTTTTACCAGATAGCCATTACCAACCGTAAGGTCTTCCGCCATAATCTCAACAATCTGCTCTGGAAGTCTCTTACCTAAAACTAACGGACGGTAGAACTGAAGAGATTCGGTGTTGAGCATAGCGCCTGTGTAATGGTCTCTGCCTACGAATCTTTCGCCGTTCCAGAAAGCTAAGGTCTTGTTAATATATTCTTCCGCTTTCATCTTCCATACTGCCTGCTCTTCTTCCAAGCCTAACATTCCTGCTAAGTCTGCTAATTTCTCATTTAAAAGAGTCAGATATGCGCAAACTTCCGGAAGTTCTACAACATAGAAGTATTTGAAGATTGGGCTGTCTACACAGCCAGCCTCTACGGAACCCTCGGTCTGAGGAATGCCGTCTTCATCATCATCTCTGTATTTCAGGAACCAGTCTGCCCACTTGGAATAGCCTTCGTAAAGAGCCTTCAAGGTCTCTTCCGGTACTTCTGCTTTGAAGTCATTGGCTTCCATTAATTTATTTAATGCCCAGCCCTGAAGAGGAAGTCCTGCATTCAGGCAGTCACGGTTTGTATGGTCAAATAAGCTTGGAATTTCACCGTTTGGCTCCTGCTGATCCAACTGGCTTAAAAGGAGTTCCAAAGCTAAAGGAAGGTCGTTCTTCAAAGCTGCAGTAATCAGACAAGTCGTCCAGGTAGGAGCTGCATTGGTATAGTTGGTATGGATAATGCTGTTCTTTAAACGTCCACTTGGCTGCTCTAACATAGACCATAAAGTATATGCTGCTGCCTCATCTGCGGTCTTTTCTCCACCTTCTGGAGCGATTTTTCCGTAAAACTCTTCCCAGGAAGCTTTTGCTGCTGCCAGACCTTCTTCATAGGTCGGATAGCTTTCACGGACATATCCTAAATCTTCTGTTTCTTCGATGGAAATTGCGAAAGTTCCGTCTTCTGCCGGTACTACCTCTCCACGAATCAGCGGAGTGGACATTCTTTCCAGCTCCCATTTGCTGTCCATGGCAATTTCGCCAATCTGTGGATAGAATACGAAACAGCTGATCAAAGCTTCCGTAAGTTCCCAGCCCTTCTGGCCACGTTTACGGATAACGCCATGCTCTCCACAGGATTTTTCAATTTTCAGTCCTAAATTATTTTCCCCTTTAATCAGCAGTAAGGTTGGCTCTGCAAAACAGCAGCAGATGTCACCGTACTCGGTGCGGTATTTCATCTCGTATGGAGAATTTTCTATTGCGAAAGGAATGACTCTTCCATGATGAACTGGAACCAGCTGAATCAGAGTGCCATTGTTCATTGCATTGGATGCACCTTTCATGGATGTCAGGTAAGTTGCGCCGTTTCCCCACTCACCAAGATGAGCTGGGTTCGTGTGGTTTGCCATTTTTACGGAGATACCGAAAGACGCGCCTGCACTGGTGAATGAATTCATTCCCATGGAAAATGTATTGTTTAATTTATCATAAGCAGTAAACATCTTTATCCCTCCTTACATATTAAATGCCATGTCAGCCAGCGTAATAAATCCGCAAGCTACCCAGGAACTGTTAAAGGTTGCTTTCCACTCATTTACCGGATTCATGAACTGGGCAATGCCACGATTGATCATACCGTTGGCATAACGGGTAGCAATCATCTTCGCCTCGTCCTTCTTTCCTGCCATATACATGCCGGTAAGAATCATCAGGTTTGCCTGTGGCAGCGCGAAGCCACGGGAGAAGCCTGCCTGACGGAACTGGTCGCTGGTAATCTTTTCCGTTGCCAGTCCGACATTGGACAGGAATGCGCCTTCTACTAAAAGGTCCGCTGTCATCTTGTCGATAATTTCCTGAGGCAGTTTCTTGCCCAGAATAATCGGCATGTAATCGGTAATACATTCGGAATCGATTACTTCGTGGGTATGGTTCTTCAGAGCGATGAATTTCTCTCCGTTCCAGAAGGTCTCAATCATCTTCCTGATCAGTTCGTCGGCGCGCTCATGCCACTCTTTTGCTTCATCGTCGCGTCCTAAGATTTCTGCTACATCACCAAGAGCATCGAAGGAACTTGCAACATAAGCTGCAATGTCTGCGCCCTCAATGTCCGCATAATCTACGAATGGGGAAGCATCGTCGTATCCGCTTTCGTCGCCATCGTCAAACTGTGGAAGGCCGTCATTATCATCATCTCTGTATTTCATGAACCAATTTGCCCACTGGCCATAGCCATCGTACAGATACTCTAAAGTTTCTCTTGGCATTTCGGTCTTAAAATCATGAAGGCCCATAAGCCATTTCAACGCCCAGCCCTGGGTTGTCGGGTGAAGGCCCTGGCATTGGTTCTGACCGTCTAAAATGAAGTCGGAGAACTGACCACGTTTTCCAATGTTATCGATCATATTTACTAAAAGTTCGGTAGCTAATTCAAAGTCATTATGAAGAGCTACTGCCTGGTGGGTCATCTGCCAGGAGGAAGCCATCGTTCCCAAGGTCATGAAAATCGATTTTCTCTTAAGGAATCCCGATGGTTCCAGTAAAGAAGACCATTCAATCCATGCAGCTTCTTTTCTGGCGATTGCCAGTTCTGGAGTAAATTCCGGAATCTTAGCTAAGAAGCTTTCCCAATCTGCTGTGGTTTTCTCATAAGCTTCTTCATAGGTCGGATAAGACTCACGGATGCTGCCGGATACAACGCCTTCATCGATTGCAAGAAGGAAGGCACCGTCAGAATTTGGCGTAACCAGACCCTCAATATGCGGAGTGGACTGGGTCTTTGCATTCCATGGAGCGATCATTCCTAAGTTACCTTCCAGAGGATTCAGTACCAGAGAGCATCTCCAACGATATACGCCTTCCCAAGCTTTTCCTGCACGTTTTTTATAGCAATCTTTGGCTTTCATGTTCTGTTCCAGTTTCAGACCCAGACCATTTTCGCCCTTAATATACATCATGTTCGCATCTGCGTAAGTGATGCAGATTTCGCCATAAGCGGTAACCATCTTCAGCTCCGTTGGCGCAAATTTAACTGCGAAGCCTACCTGCTCGCCCTGATAAATCGGGTAAAGGTCCAGCAGGTCATAGCTGTTTCCAGGAACATCGCCTGGCATCGCACGACGGGAAACGATTTTTAATTTACCGGACTGGAAAGCCAGACCAGATCTCTTTTTGCCTGTGTTGTCCGCAAAAATTCCAAAGTAAGCACCAGCTGCTTTGAAGGTCGTTCCGGAACCATTGGTCATATCAATCAGATTCAGTTCTTTGTTCATCTGAAGAGCAGAGGTTTCGGAAACTGCGGTAAATTTCTTGCGGATAAAGTGCTTCTGCTCCAGCTCGTCTACTAAAGCCAGAACGAAGTCGTCGTAAGAAATTGCGTTTTCACCTAAGGAGTTTATCAGACGGATTTCTCTGCCTAAAACATACTCCCCAGTTTTTTCGCCATCTTCAAGGAAAGTTTCTGCCGGAGTAAAGCAGGTCCAGTTGGATGGCATTTGAACAAGTCCTGCCAGGAAAGCGTTTCTCTTTCCTACCATCCAGTTCTTGTTGTCGTTCACATAAAGCATGCCTGCGTCACCGGTAACAATGTAACGAACTTCCGGAAGCTCGCACATAAGGTCTGCAAGCCCTTCTGCCTTTAAGATAGCTTCTTCTCTTTCGTCTACGGTTAATTTGGACCAGTCTGTTGCATCGATGATCGCATCAAACTGACCAAGAACATCTTTTGATAGCTTCAAGTCTCCTTCCGCACCGCCGATAAAGGAGGTTACTTCCATACCGCGGTTTTTACATTCGGAAGCGATTTTTTCACCCAATAAAGCTGTCATTCCGACAATAGCTATTTTCATAAAAAATCCCCCAAACAAATTTTTTTCTATTTTAGCACAAAATGAGACATGCATATATTGTTTTTTGAAACAACACCATCGTAAATATTCGTTCAGCTTCACGTCTATCTGACTTCGCGGGCAGTCTGGCTCCACATAACAAAAAGCCCGCCGGAATCCGGCGGGCTTTCTCGTCATTATATAAATCTTAACTTATTAGAATCTCTTTTTGTAAGCTTCCATAACCAGTTCTGTGATTGCACATGGCTCATTGTGACGGAAAGCTGCCTTTCCATCTTCTAACCACATGAATCCAGGTTTCTCAGCGTCAGCTGCAAACCATTCGGTCATAGGTGTGCCATCGTTATCTAAGCCGTTAGGATCTCCGCATTTAACGAAGTTGCACAGATAGTTGCACATGAATCTGGCAAGATCGTAATGTGGTCCCTGGAAAGGTCTCCAGCATTTTGCCAGGTTCTCCCACCAGAACCAAAGGTCGGATGAATGGAAGGTTCCTGGGTTATCCCAACCAGGCATGGATGGATTGAATACGCTGAAGAATAATGGAGTGTCGATTCCGTTTTCTTTATTCTTCTTTGCGAATGTACGAAGACCAACTTCAAGTCCGCTGATTCTGGAAGTATCGATAGCTTTCTCTAAATCATCACCGCAAAGCTCTAAGAATTTGTCTGCATTCTCGCCTAAGCAATCTTTTGCTAAAGCTTTGAATTCGTCCATGTCTGCTGCCTGAAGATCAGATTTGAATTCGCCTGCTGTGTAGGACATCATAATTGGCATATGCCAGTAGTTGCCCTTCATCATGGAATCCATCTGATTATCTTTCATGAAAACGCCGTCTAAGGAACCGCCGAAAAGACCGAATTTCGCTGTGAATTCATCGCCTTTATCTCTTACGAAAGCTGCATCTAATTTTCTAGCTTCTTCCAGGTTCTTAACACCTAAGAACTCGAAGAATTTAACGCCAAGCTCCTGGCTCTCTTCCCAAGTACGTCCCATCTTCATTTTGCTTGGATATACGCCGCCCATGAAGCCGGACATAACGATAGCTTTCTGGAATAAGCCTTCGTTCAGTGGAGAAACGAGCTGTGCACATACGCTGCCGCCACCTGCGGACTGTCCACCGATGGTGATGTTGTCTGGGTCACCGCCGAATGCTGCGATGTTGTTCTTTGCCCAGATAACGCCCTGTCTCTGATCTAAGTGACCGAAGTTTGTTGGAGCATCTGGCTGTGCTGCTGTTAATTCAGGATGTGCTAAGAAACCGAAAGCCTGAAGTCTGTAGTTAACAGTTACAACTACAACGCCTCTTCTTGCGATTCTTTCACCGTCGAATTCCATTTCTGCTGGGTTACCTTCTCTGAGGCCGCCACCGAAGAACCATACGAATACTGGTAACTTCTCATCAACAGAGTTTGCAGGTGTCCATACGTTTAAGTACAGGCAGTCTTCATCCATTTCGATTTCAGGATCAACGTTCCATTCTCTGGAATAGATGTTGTTTTTATCTAAGCCAGGAATGTGCTGCATGGAAATAGGTGCGAATTTGAAACATTCTTTTTCGCCTTCCCATGGAATAACTGGCTGTGGTGCACGCCAACGGTTCTCACCTACTGGTGGAGCTGCGAATGGAATGCCTTTGAATGCTGTAACTCTAGGGTCAGCTGCTGGGATACCAACAACTACGCCGCCCTCAACTTGCGCTTTTCTAATCATGAATATACCTCCTAATTTATTGGTTATAAAATCGCCAATCTGTTGATTCTATAATATTCTAAATTAAAATTGGTGTAAATAGTCGCCTGAAAAAATTTATTTGCCACAGCGCATTTTTTTCGACTCTTTTTTTTCGACTATGTATTAAATTACTATTACCAAAAACAGTTTCATCAAAAGCTCTTCGAATAATTTTCCGTCAAATGATTTATATATGAGAAAAAATATAAACGTAAACTTTTGTTTATTTTCCTTCTCAAATGAAAACAAAAAGTATCCGTATGCGCATAACCTATGCTATAATTTTTATTGATTCCAGGTGCGCATAAGTGACCTGCAGCGATGTTCATA
>JAZUGA010000132.1:0-7676 GCA_045640945.1 Lachnospiraceae bacterium
TTCACAGCTTCCGCCATCTTCCAGATGATGATTATCAAACCGGTACGGATTAATCCGGGCGAACACTTTTCCTTCACCCGTGGATAGGTCATATTCGAACAGCCGCTTGTCATAAGTCACCTGAAAAACTCGAATTTCTGCATTTTCACCCGCTTCCTGTTTTTTAATAAAATCCAGTAACTTATCCGGGCAGACCATATCCATTTTATTATCAAGGTCAACGGCAACGTATCCCGCTTCGCCCAGTCGGGCAACGGTCTCCTTCACAGAAAAACCAGTTTCCGAGTCTTCCTCATAAGAAGCGTCGCAGATCTTTTCCATGGTTTCCTGTAAATTTTTATTTTCTTCGCCGTTTACAAAGGCTGCTTCATTACTGGAACTGCGACCATCCGTCTCTTGCAGATTTCCACATCCACAAATAGCTACACATATTATTGTCAATACTACGATTAATCTACGTCGATTCATTTCTGCCTCCCAATAGTATTTATCACAATTTCTATTTCACTATTCTATTTTCTCTATGTATCAATTTTGTATCGTTATTTGTTATTGCAATAATCCGATTTCTTGTATTATCACCTTTTCCTGTCTCAACACATCCACAGAAAAAAGCCTTAAGGAATTGGCGTCAATTTGCATAGGTAGCAACGGTGCTGGTGTAATACCGGACAATCATCCCGTCTTCCTTAACCAGGTATTCCGTCGGCTGAATCAAGTATTCTTCCGGCTCAAAGTCCTTCGGAAGAATCAGATGGAAAGCCAGTTGTATGGTTTTATCCGGAGCAACGCCTTCGTCAAGCTCCGCCAACTCCACATCGTCTCCGAAATATGCGGAAATGTCCACCGTGAAAGGCGTCGGAAGACCTCTTCCAAAATAGCCGCCGATGGCAACAACCTTCCGTCCTTCATAACTTTCCGGAAGGACAATATTCGTTCCCTCTGCGGTTCCATCCCATCGGTACTCGGTCACGAAGGCGGTCTTGTCGCCGTAGGCGAAAGTAAAGTTTCCTTCCTGACCCCACTCGCTATAATCCGTACTGCATCCCCACAAGATGAAAACCGACAATAGACATAAAGCCAGTATGCCGATTGTTTTAATTCTTTTCTTCATAAGCCTCAAATAAATTTGCATATTTTTCACATAACTCTTTTAGCTGATCATGAGGAAGGGCTGGAACAAAGTTCCGGTTTCTTCCGTACATGGATTCTGCTGCCACAAGGGCATTCAGAATGGATTCCTCTACAACTTCCGTTGCTGCCGGGAAGAGACAGTCCATTTCCTGATCTGACAGAAGTTCTACATTTGTCTTTGTATAACTGAAACCGTTCTCGTTTGCTGTTGAGAAAGCAAGGAAAATGTCTCCGGAGCCAGAGTGATTTCCGCCGCCAACTTTGCCGATTCCCAAAGTAGCTCTACGTGCAATTTTCGTAAGCTGCCATGGAAGAAGCGGCGCATCCGTTGCAAAAATAACGATAATGGAGCCCTCGCCCTCTTTTGGAGCCGGAGCTACAATTTCTCTTTCGTATCCCTGAATCAGCTTGCCAACCGGAATGCCTTTAATGGTAAGTTCCTGTCTTAAGCCAAAATTGGCCTGAACCAGAGCTGCAATGGTATACTCTTCGCCGAAAGTAGTTTTTACAACGCGGGAAGCTGTTCCTGTGCCGCCTTTAAATCCTAAGCAGCACATGCCTGTGCCACCGCCCACATTTCCTTCTGCAACAGGACCGGAATTCGCTGTGTTTAAAGCTTCCAGCACATGTTCCGGCTGAATCTTAAATCCATTAATATTATTTAAAGTGCCATCGAAGGTTTCACCAACTACCGGATAGAAAAAGCCCAGGTTCGGTACTTCGTGTCCATTGTCATAACATGGATAATAATAATGATTGTCCACCATCCATTTAGAAACCGTGTCGCGGACGATTCCTACGCTGTTGGTGTTCGTAATCATAATCGGTCCATGTAAAAATCCAGAGTCATCGATCCAATGAGTTCCTGTCAGCTCGCCGTTTCCGTTCAGATCCGCACGGCCTGCAAATACAGCGCTGCGTCTTTTGCCACGAGGCAGAATTGCAGTCACACCAGTTCTTGCGAAGTCGCTGCTATAGACGGTGTCCGGCGTAGACTCGCCATAGTTCAGGGTGCAAAAGCCAACCTCTACTCCTGGTACGTCAGTAATTGCATTATATTTTCCACAGTTTCCAGAAAATGGAATTCCAAAATCTCTTGCTCTCATTCTTTTCCTCCGATGAATAATTTTTGTTTTATTATGCCGCGGAAGGCGACAATATAAAAAATAAAATCTATTCTGATTATACACGACTCTGTTCCAAAAGTAATTCCACTTTTTTGTGAAGAATAACCATCAACTTCCTATTGTAATTGTAAAGAAGACCTATGATATAATACGGATAGTGTATTAGTGGAAGTCTGCTCTTATCAGACTTTTTAAGGAGAGAACTATGAAAAAACGGCGCTTTATCAAATCTTTAACCGTTGCAACCGCTTTCCTTCTCGTAATCGCAAATTCCCTGCCGACCCTTCCGGTCTGGGCCAGCGAAACTCCGGCTCCAACCGCAGCATGGGTTTCCATGATTGACGACATGCTTGCGAAAAACGAGTACGTTGAAGGCGAAATCATCGCAGTCTTTGATAAGGAAAAACTTAATTCCAAAGCAGCTTCTGTAGATGACATGGATACGGAAGTCCTTGCAGAGGTTTCCTCCGATGCAGTGGAAGAAACTTTTGATCGAAATGTGAAAAAATCCGAGTCTGCAGGAACGGTTCAGCTGATTTCAGAGGATGGAAAAACTACCCGCCAATTATTGGAAGAGCTGGCGGACAATCCTGCTGTTATCTGGGCAGAGCCAAACTATATCCGAAAAACGAATGATTTAGAAGATGAAGAACCCATCCATGACGGCACGGACCTGAATGCTCCTTTCAATCCTGAAGATTCCGAAGAACCAGAGGAGCCTATTTTAGGTGCCCCTCCACTCCTTGGTGCAGGTAGCAGCAATGTATCGAGAGTTCTTCCTACTGGAACCGCAACCGACCTGATTGATGCGCAAGGCTACGATTCTATCGGCGATTTAAGCTACCTTCAGTGGGGCTATCGGGAAGATGCGACGAATCTGTATGCCATTGCCTCTCCAGACTGGAATAAAACCGGTGAAACGAATACCACCAACGCTCCGGTTGTTGCGGTAATCGACTCCGGAATTGATTACACCCATCCAGATTTTGAAGGCCTTATTGTGGACATGACCCCTTACTCCGATAAGGGCGGCCGTTGGGGCTATAACTGCTCCGGAGATGGTCCGGAAGACGACCCTATGGATGATAACGGACACGGAACCCATTGCGCAGGCATCATCGCTTCTGCCTGGGACGGCATCGGAACCAGCGGTGTTGCTTCCGGCGTTCAGCTCTGCATCGTCCGCACCAGTAAAATCGGCAACTTTGAAGAATCCAATATCATCCGCGCGTTCCTTTATCTGGTAGATGCGGTAGATCATGGACTGAACCTTTATTCTGTAAACTGCTCCTTCGGTGGAGATGGATATACCAATGCGGAATTGCTTATGGCGAACGAGCTTGGCAAACGCGGCGTCGTAACCTGTATTGCTTCCGGAAACAGCTTTCTGGACAATGATGATTACCCAAATACTTCCGCTGATTTCGCTGGAAGTCCTTATACCGTATTAGTGGATTCCTCTAGTCCAAATTATGTTCCGGCAGATTATACCAACTATGGACAGGCTACTACCGATATTTTCTCCCCTGGAGATGCCATTCTTGCACCGGTAAATTCCGTTTCCGCAAAATACTATGCTTCCATAGATCAGGACCGGAAATTCTATGACAGTTTTGACCCGGCAACGGCTCCGGAAAAGCAGGTATTAATTAAATCTCTCGGTGAATATGACATGAACGAAGAAAGTTATCTCTCTTTCAATGACACCGAGGAGTTTAAAACCTTTATAGATAATGCAACAGAAACCGGCGAACGGATTTCCGACCCGGAAAGCTTTGACCAGGACGGCTACTCTTACGTTGTAGACGTTTCTCCAAAAACAGATAAGAATGTCCGTGAGGTCTTTCTTGTAGCGGTTCCAATCGACGTAGATGACCTGTCGGAAATTTCCCATTTCAGTTTTGCATTAAAGAGCACATTAGATAACCCTCAGACCTTTGTAAGAACTGTCCGTTTTAATTCCACGGACGAATGGGAGCAATCCATCGGCGTGGATATTGGCGGCACTTTAGGATGGCAGCGGCCTTCTTATGTATGGGCCAACATGTCCCATGGTGTAGCCATGGGCACAGACGAAGGAACCAATTCTCCTCTCCCATATTACAACGGCTACATCTACTTTATGGTCAGCGTATGTGACGCAAAAGGAACTGGTCAGGCAAGCAAGCTGTACTTCGACAGCATCGGCGGCGGAAACCGGACTCTCCGTTATGGCTATTTACAGGGCACCAGCATGGCAACTCCTGCCATCACCGGTGCAACCGCAGTCATGTACGACAAGCTGTTAACTGACGGAACTTTAGATGGAATGACCCCTTCAGAAAGAGCCGAATATGTTGCCAGCGTTATGAAAGCAAGCGTTGAGCCAAAAGAATCTTATGAAAACTGGTGTACCAGCAACGGTGCTTTCCGTTTTGGTATTGCTCCGGAAGATTACACGCCGGTAATCAACAGTGCCGTACAGGAAGGAACCCTTCTTGTAATTCAGGGACATTTCTTTGGTTCCACAAAAGGCTCAGTAAATATCGGTGGCACAGACTGCATCATAAACAGCTGGTCGGATACGGAAGTTAAGATTATCCTTCCGGATTCTACGACCAACGAAAGAATCGATTTATATCTGACCGCAGCCAATGGAAAAACCACAACCAGAAAAATCGTCACCGAAGGCGACGGCGGAAAAGTAAAATTTGATAAGACCGTAAAATTACCGGAAGAAATCCAGGACTGCCATTTCTCAGCAATGACTGGTCTGGATGGACGACTTTATGTAATTCCGGAAACTCTGAGCATGAACTTTAACAAGCCGACAGAACATAAGCAGTTCTGGTGCTACGATCCGGAAACCGATAGCTGGCAACAGTTAGAAGACCTTCCAGCAGGAGAGGCCTACGATAATGGACCGGACACGGATGCTGTCAGCCTTTCTTCCTACGACGGACTGATTATTGCCTGCGCAGAACATCTCACTAAGAAGAGAGAATTTTTCAACAAGGGAGACCGAGCCTTCACCAGCGAAGAAGTAATGGAAAATCTGATCTTCTTCTATAACCCTGAGACGAAGGTTTGGACCGCAGTGGACATTTCCGATGTGAACCTTCCAGTAGGTGGAACGATATTCACAACCGATGCCGGCGTATTCTATTGTGGCGGCTATTATCCGGAAGAAGTTGAAGAAGAAGTAGAGGAAGCAGGAGAAACCGTTACGGTAACTTACATCCAAACGGAAGAATCCGACACCATCTTTAAACTGAACTTTGATATTGAGGAAGCAAAAGCGTCCAAAGCCAGCATAAAAATCGACAGCATCACCGAGGCGGGCGAATCCGAGCTCAATCTTTCTCCGAATAATTCCGTAAGCAGCTTTGGCAACCAGGTCGTATTTATGGGCAGTGTCATGGAATTGCTTTCCTGGTCCGAGGAAGAAGAGAAATTCTCCTCCGAGGGCATTCTTATGATTCCTATGACCATGTCCCTTATCGGAAATCAGGGAGAACCGGTAGGATATATCGCGACCTTTACCGGCGCCATGACCGCCGATGGACTTTTGATTTCCGGCTTCAGTGGTGACAATTACGAAGACAGAGGCTATGATTCCTTCTATCTGACGCCAGATGGTCAGATTACTCCGTTTAATCAGTATGCATTTGTTGCCGATTTATACACGCCTTTCGCCTGCGTAACCGATGATTATTATTATATCTGGGGTGACACCTATTACGGCGAAGACTCCTTCGGATATCTTGCGTATACAAAAATTAATACGGAAAAACCGGATCCAGATCCAGACCCTGGCCCAACTCCGGGTCCAACTCCGGGACCGACCCCGGACCCAGAACATCCTGACACTGGGGATCATTCAAATCCGACGCTTTACATTTGTATTTTCCTCATTGCAGCTGCTCTGATTACAGTTTCGCTGATTTTAATTAAGAGAAAAAAACAATAAAGATATAACGAAAAAGGAGCCAACGAAATTTCGTTGACTCCTTTTTTTATTTCGAAAATTTATATTATTTGAATAAAACTTTCAGTGAGTTCCACATATAGTACGGTACCAGATAATCGGTATGGTAAAAGTCAGAAACTGCGTAGAAAATGTTGTACTTCTCTGGGTCATTTCCATAGGAGAAGCAGCCCTGCTTGGTGATGTACTTCATCTGGTCGTTCATCTGTGCAATATCTTCTTTTCCGCCGTTGGAAGCGAAAATGAAGAATGGAAGCTCTGGATTTGCTTTAATTCCAGCGGTTACGTATTCAATTACTTCTTCCTCTGTAAATGGCTCTCTCATCTTATGGCCGGCTGTTGTCATGCAGCTCATTGGAGCAAAATAACGGAAGTATTCAAAATCATAATGAAGCATACGCCATGTCTGAACAGCGCCTCTGGAGTATCCGCAGAATCCTCTGTGGTCTCTGCTTGCCTTAATGCCTTCCGGAGTAGCTTCTTCCAGGTAAGTATTAAACTTCGCCTCAACAGCTGGGATAATGTCGGTAACAACTTCCTTGTAGTAGTATGGAGGAAGTCCTTCCCATCCGCCGTCGCCAGCCGGAATCTGTCCGTTAGCGATTCTCTGCTCGGAATTTCCTAATGGATCGAAGTAATAGGTAATGAATACGATGATGCATGGATCCAGTTCGCCGGATTCAAAAAGCATATCGAACATGTACTTGTTTCCACCGATGGCAAACATTGCTGGCTCACAGGTGTTTCCGTGCTGGAAATAGAGAACATTGTATTTTTTGGATTTATCGTCTTGGTCGTAGCCGTATGGCAGATAGGCATAACAAGTTTTATTATAGGTCTTTCCATCTTCATAAACAGCTGTGGTGTAATCAATTCTTTCGACGGTTCCCTTCTTTGATGGAACGCCGGTTCTCAGATATGGGTTCTCTTCAAAGACGGTCTCAAAATCGATAACTTCGCCTGGTTTTGTGATGACTTTTCTGAATTCACTCATGATAATACCTCCCTGTTTTTTATGATTATTTGATATAAGAATAATACTTATTCAATTCTTCGTTGTAAATAGTTTCGCTGGTCTTTCTATTACTCACTGTAAATAGTTTCGCCGGTCTTAGCGTCTCTGCGATAGTGACGGAAGAAATCCCATGCAATATCACCATAGCCTGGCCACAGAGAATGTACCAAATACTCGGTAACATTCAGTCCCATCAGAGGATATCCTCCCGCTCCATTCATCAGCCACTCAAAATTGCGCCATTCCCCGTTCACGGTAGTAATCTTCATAGAATCTGTCGGCTGACCTACAAATGGATATTTCACAAAGTCGAACTGCTCCGGTACTGGCATGTCGTTATAGCCCTGATAGGTCCGGAAGAGAAGCTGAGCGCCATCGTTCAGATGATTTTCCTTCGTATCCCATGCAGCAAAATCATAGGTAGAAGAGCAAA
>JAZUGA010000133.1:0-16564 GCA_045640945.1 Lachnospiraceae bacterium
CTTTGTGTCCGCTGCTTTTTTTGTTTCTTTCACAGCTTCTTCTTTTTTAGCTTCAGCTTTCTTAGCGGCTGCTTTTGCTTTCTTAGGGGTTTCTTCTACAACGGACTCAACTTTCTTCGCGTTGGTCTTCTTAGCTGCTACTTTCTTTTCTTCTTTAACTTCTTTTTTCGCTGCCATTAATTTTTCCTCCCGAAAACATTAAATTTTTGCAGTCTTTCCTGCTCTCGCTTGAGAGCAATGATTCGGGACAGATCTGTCTCCGAACTCAGTTGATATTCTATGCTGTTCCTTTTGATACGGATGACACAGTCGTTAACGGTCTTCTCAAGGTCACTTTCTTCCATGCGGTCGAAAAGCCCATAATTAAATATTTCTGCTACCAGTTCCTGTGACTCCGGATCTTCCAAGGCGTTAATAATATTGCCCGGCTGAAGCCTGCCTTCCCTTAACTGCTCAAAAAGGATTCTGCCAATGATGTCATACGGCGAAAGGAGAAAATCGCTTTCACTTAATACTTCGCTTACATTGTCATAAAATGACGGTTCCTTAGCCATGTACGCCAGAAGCATTTTCATGCACATACCCAGTGCATCCGACTTTTCTGCAGTTTTTTTCGGCATTTGTTCTCGTGAAACAATAGGTTTTATATTATCATTGCCCAAAGTAAGCCTTCTGGTCTTTTCTCTGAGCATAGAATAATCAATGTGAAACTCATTGGATACAGCCTGGATGTAGTTGTCCTGCTCCATGCTGTCCGTAAAATAACTTAATTTATTTGCCACTTCGTTATAGAAGCGGGTCTTCTCGTCTGGATCATCTAAATTATAAGAATCGGCGAGACAATAGATTTCAAAAATCAAACCGTTTTGGGCATTTCTCAGACATTCTCTATAATAGTCTGCACCTTTTGCCTTAATAAGCTCGTCCGGATCTTTAAAAGGAGCCATGTTTACAACCTTTACGGAAAGTCCGGCAGCTCTTAATTTTGGAATAGCACGAAGGGCCGCGTCTTTTCCAGCAGTATCCGAGTCATAAGAAATAACTACATTGCTGGTGTAACGCTTCAGAATCGACGCATGTCCATCGGTCAGAGCCGTTCCCAAGGACGCTACCGCATTGGTAAATCCAGCCTGGTGCAAGGAAACCACGTCCATATAGCCTTCGCAGAGAATCAGCTCTCCGCCTTTATTTTTCTTGGCTACATGCAGTCCGTACAACGTATTTCTTTTGTTGAAGCAGATGGACTCCGGAGAGTTCAGATACTTCGGCTCGCCAGCGCCCATGACACGTCCGCCAAAAGCGATTACTTTATTTCGGGTGTCCATAATTGGAAACATGACACGGTTCCAGAAATAGTCCTGGGCATCCGTCTCGCGAATCCGGAACAAGCCCGATTCTCTTAAGACTTCATCGTCAAAGCCTTTATTTTTCAGATATTTGTAAAGGTCGTCCTTATATTTATCGGAATATCCCAAGCCAAAGCTGGTGATTGTTTCGTCGGAAAGGCCCCTGTTTTTCAGATAAGTGTAAGCCGCCTTGCCACGGTCACTTTTCAGCAAATGATAGAAGTACTTGGCTGCTTCTTTATTCACTTCCAGAACCACTTCTCTTTTCTTTGCTTTTAGGGATTCTTCCCTGGAAAAATCCGGCTGCGGAAGAGCGATTCCTGCCCGGTCGGCTAAAGTCTTTAAAGCATCGATGTAGGAACAGTTTTCATACTGCATAACAAAAGTCAGAACATTTCCGCCTTTATGGCAGCCGAAGCAGTAATACATCTGCCGTTCCCCATTATCGGTGACGGAGAAGGATCCTGTTTTCTCGTTATGAAAAGGACATAACCCAAAATAAGTGGAACCTTTTTTTGTAAGGTTTACGTAAGTTCCAATTACTTCGACGATGTTATTCGATTCGGTGACCTGATCAATAACTTCTTGTGGATAAAACATTACTTCTCCCAGAATCCCGGAACAAACAACGAATTAAAAGTATTTACAGAATAAACATCGGTCATGCCGGAAATATGGTCACATACGGCCCGCTCCGGCTCTACCTGTTTTTCTATCATCATCCGTTTTATGTCTTCCGGTAATTTGTCCTGATTTTCCAGATAAAAATCGTAAAGAGTTTTTATCATGGAAATCGCTTTTGTCTCTTCCGATTTACAGGTTGGATTGAAATACAGATTGTCAAACATAAACTGTCTTAAATCAACCATGGCCTGGAAGGCCTCGTCGGACATTAAAATGTCCCCTGTATCCTTTGAAGACTCAATGATATTTTTAATTAAAAAGTCCAGTCGTTCTTGCTTGGAAGAACCCAGTACTTTGGAAATTTCTTTCGGAATATCTTCTTCACATAAGATTCCCGCACGCATGGCATCATCCATGTCGTGGTTAATGTAGGCGATTTTATCCGCCAATCTTACGATTCGGCCCTCTAAAGTAGAGGCTTTTCCGCCCATGCCGTGGTTTAAGATTCCGTCCCTTACCTCCCAGGAAAGGTTCAGTCCCTCTCCATCTTTTTCCAGAATATCTACCACACGAAGACTCTGCTCATTATGTTTGAAATGATACTTTGCATTCAGGGCTCTTTCACCAGCATGGCCAAAAGGCGTATGTCCCAGGTCATGTCCCAAGGCGATAGCTTCTGTTAAGTCTTCATTCAGCCAGAGGCAGGTGGCTACGGAACGGGCAATCTGGGAAACCTCTAAGGTATGGGTCAGACGGGTACGGTAATGATCTCCCGTCGGTGATAAGAATACCTGGGTTTTATGTTTCAGACGGCGGAAAGATTTGCAATGGATGATACGGTCCCTGTCTCGCTGGAAACAGGTACGGATATCACACTGCTCGATTTCTTTCTCTCGTCCTTTGGACTCTACGCTCTTGGCAGCGTATGGGCTTAGTTTTTCTAATTCAAATCTTTCTTTTTCTTCTCGAATCGTCATATTATTCTTCTGTCGCTTCGTTGCTTAATACAGCATCGGTCATGGACTGCATTACAATGTAAAGATTCTTTAATTCTTTGTCGCTGTTTAATGCCTTCGTCAGAGCCTTATCGGTATCGGTCAGCATGGAGCGCATCGGTTCCATGTAAGAAGCCAGCGTCAGGAAACGGATGATTTCCGGATCCGTATACATATCTGCATCAATTTTTACAGAACCATCTTCTTCCATGTAAGTAATATAGAAACAGTCAATCGACGGCGCCGTCGTCTTAATGTTGTTGAATTTTACGTTATTGCTAACAAATACTGCGTATTCGTTTGCTTCAATTCCTCCCGTCACATAAACCTGAAGGTCGGAATACTGCTCTACGATGGTGGATACACCAGCAGAAACGTTCGCTTTCTCCGGCTCGTCAAACATATTCTCTAAATCTGTAGTGTTTCCGGCACTGAGAGAGGTGTAATAATCGTTAAAGAACTGGTTCACCGGCTCGATTTCACAAGCAACAATTTCCTGAGTTCTTAACTGGTCCATAAAGTTTTTCTCGCTCTTATTTTCTTTTCCAGAAAGGAAAATAATACCAAAAACGATAGCTGCAACGACTACAGCAATGATTACTAATATAGCGATTGCCTTACCACCAAGTCCGGATTTCTTCTTTGGAGCTGCTAAAGTCTCTGGTTTTCCAGTCTCTGCAGGTTCTTCCACAGCTGCTTTCCCTGTTTCTTCCGTTGCTTCCAGAACTGGCGCAATTTCTTCGGCAGTTTTTACTTCAGCTTCTTTCACTTCGACCGCAGTTGGCAGAATAGCTTCGGCTTCTTTGATTTCAGGAACGATATTTTCTTCTACCAGAACTTTTTTCTCCTCAACAGGAGCAAGAATTTCTTTTGGTCTATTATCTCTTCTGCGTACGGAAGTCTCTCTTCTTCCGCTGGAAGCAGCCTCTTCCGTTCTTCTCTCTACTCGTCTGGCCGTTCTGCGTCCAGGCATGGAACGAAGGGCCTGTTCCGTACTGTCGGCCGGTCTTCTTTCCGTTGTTCTTTCGATTCTTCTATTATTTCTTCGTCCAGGCATTGCCTGTGAAACGTTCTTTTCTTCTATTTTCACTTACAATCCTCCAATTTAGCACGTTATAGTTTATCAAAGAGCATTGCAAAAATCAAATAAAATAAGGGAGTTTCGTTAATTTCACATAAAAAACACAACATAAAAAACACAGGTTGCGGCAACTAACCACAACCTGTGTGAAAAATACAATTTTAAAATCAGTCTGTTCCGAATAAACGGTCGCCTGCATCACCAAGGCCAGGAACAATATAGCCTCTTTCGTTCAGACCTTCGTCTAATGCTGCTAAAGTAATATCAACATCCGGATGATCCTTTTCGATTCTAGCTACACCTTCTGGAACACCTACGAGGCAAACAAGAAGGATTTTCTTTGCACCACGTTTTTTGATGTTGGTGATTGCTGCAGAAGCACTTCCGCCGGTAGCCAGCATTGGATCTGTAACGATGACGATGGAGTTCTCCATTCCCTTAGGAAAACGAGCGTAATATTCGATAGGCTCTAAGGTTTCTTCATTTCGATACATTCCGATATGTCCGATTTTTGCAGTAGGAATGATATCACGGAAACCGTCTACCAGACCGATACCGGCTCTTAAGATTGGAACCAGAACGATTTTCTCTGCCATTTCATATCCCACAGTTTCGCAAATAGGAGTTTTGATTGGTTTTTCGCGGATTGGAACGTCTCTGGTTACTTCGTATGCCATTAATTTTGCGATTTCATCCAGATTCTGTTTGAAAATATAGGTTGAAGTAGATTCTTCTCTCATGATACTGAGTTTATGTTTAATCAAGGAATGATTTAATACTGTTAACATTTCTGCCTCCTGAACTGATGTTTTTTATTTTTTTGAGTTTATCACTCTGTCTGGGGTATTGCAACAGCAAAGAACAGCTGCTTTAAAACAGCTGTTCTTTCTTTCATTTCATTTTGGATTCTCAATTTTATTTTTATTTGGGGAAATTTATGATTTGCATATATAAGTTTTTGGCCCGGTGTCAGCCTTCTCTCATCACCTCCGCTTTCTGAAGAATCTCTCTGTAGTCCGTTTCAATCTGGTCCAGAACCATTTCCCGGATATAGGAAGAGATTGTTTTTCCCTGAATACTTGCACACTGTTTAACTAATTCTCCGTCGGTTTCCGACATTCTTAATGAAATCACCATTATCATTACCTCCTGTATTTTGGTAGTACGCAATGTAACACCTTGAATACGAAGGAAGGAGAAAAATGTCTTGAATGGACCAAAAAATGTAGTAAATGGAACGTCTACAATAAACTTGCCTTATATATGGGTAGTAATTTATAATAATAGGTCAGTAATTAACGAATTAGTCACAAATATAAATTAGTTTATTATTCGAATATATTTTTAAGAGGACACCAATGGCAAACAAAACTACGAACCACCCGAAAAAAGAATTAAACGTTTTAGGCGGAACCCAGTTAAGAGGGGATCGTCCTACTTACCGATCCCGGGCAGCAGCTTCCAAAAATGACAGCAGCGTCCCTTTATCTACCCGCCAGAAAAAATACAGCAGCCTCCACCAGGGGCTTGCAGACAATTATGATTATTATGCAGACTCTCAGACGTCTCATTCCCGCAGAATCAACAAAAAGGATCTGAACGACTTCATGTATGAAGATGAATTCGAGCATCTGGATTATGAAGAGTTGGATGAGGAGTATGATGAGTACGACGACTTTGACGAATACGGCGACGATGATTCTGCCGGCTACGACGAGTACGAAGACGATTATGATGAATACGACGATATTTTTGATGATTTTGATGACGATTTTGATGACTACGAAGAAGAAAAGAAATCAAAGAAATCCGTAAAACAAGGGTCAAAGAAAGCAGCCAAAAAGGCCTCTTCTGCAAAGGCTGCTTCTAAAACGTCCAAAGCTTCCAAAGCTACTGGAAATGGTACAAAGAAGAAAGATATTTTTGCTATTATCGTTTTAGCTCTTCAGGGAATTTTATCCATTGGTCTGATTATCGTTCTGGCTCAGCTGAACGTCCTTCCAACCGGTTGGTTTATTGCAGTTATTGCTGTTTTAGTTATTTTATGGGTACTGGTTTTCCTGTCTCAATTCAAAGGCCGCAAAAAGCTGCCTCTAATCGGTAAACTAATCAGCATTCTGCTCTGCATTCTTCTGATTATTGGCAATTATTATGTAATCATTACCAACAATGCCATCGAAGTTGTTACCGATGAAAAAGTTTATAACTACACTTATCTGGACGTAGTGGTTCTGAAAGATGACGCGGCGAAAGATATTAAGGATGCGAAAGACTACACCTTTGGAACCCAGGCTACATACCAGCCAATGAATCTGAACAAAGCCATTGACGAAATTGAAAACGATATCGGTTCCATGATTGAGACCCAAGACTACGATACCGTATTAACACAGGCCGATGCTCTTTATAAAGGCGAAGTTCCAGCCATTATCTATAACAGAAACTTCAAGGGAACCATCATTGAGAAGCACGAAAACTTTGAAGAAGATGTAAGAATTATTAAAACTGTTACCATTAAAGAACAGCTGAACATTAAGTCCAACAGCGACGTTGATGTAACGACCCAGCCGTTCCTCTTCTACATCAGCGGTAACGATGAATATGGCGAGCTGACGATTGAAGGACGAAGCGACGTTAATATGCTGGTTGCCGTAAATCCAAATACCCGTCAGATTCTGATGATTACGACTCCTCGTGATTACTACGTAGAACTTCCTGGCGTTTCCAACGGAACCCGTGACAAGCTGACTCATGCCGGTGTATATGGAACCCAGTGTCAGTTAGACACAATGGAAGAACTGTATGGCTATCCAATCGACTACTATTGCAAGGTGAACTTCTCTTCTCTGATTGACATTGTAAATGCCATTGGCGGAATTGATGTATATAACGAGCAAGAATTTGAATTTGATAACAGCGACGGCTTTATCATTCCACAGGGAGACGTCCATATGGATGGTTATACCGCTCTTTGCTTCTGTCGTGAGCGAAACAGCTTCGCAGATGGTGACTTTGCCCGTGCAAGACATCAGCAGGCGGTTATTGAAGCAATTATCAACAAGTTGCTGTCCACCACTGGATTCTCTGCATATTCCCAGCTGATCAAGACTCTGGAAAAATGCTGCGTAACCAATATCCCGAAAGACAGTATTTCTGCTTTGGTTAAAAAACAGCTGTCCGAAGGTGGTGGCTGGACCATTTCCAAGGCTTCCGCAGAAGGTGAAGGATATTCCCAGACTACCTGGTCCATGGGCGATATGGCCTTGGATGTAATTATTCCTTATTCCCAGTCCCTGCGCAATGTCACGGCCATGTTAGATCAGCTTTACAACGGTGAAGAAGTTACCGTACTCCAGATGGGAGATAATGACGACTACTCCTTAATCGTAGGACCAGGTCCCGTACCAGAACAACCGGAGCGCGACGAAGATGGAAATACCATCAAGCGTATCGATCTGGTAGGTGCGGATGGAGTCAAATTCGGTGAAAGAGTTCAGCATATTGATCCAGACACAGAGAAAGTCATTCGCGAGGAACTGATCGACTTAGAAGGAAATTCACTTTCCGAAGAAGAAGTGGAAGAACGGATGACCGCAGACGATAGCGGTGACGACGAAGACCCGGACGTTGATGATGGTGAGGATGACAGCGATGACGACGGCGATGATGACGGCGATGATGACGACGGTGACGATGACTATGAAGAAGACGACTACGAGGAGGATGACACCGGCGATGAAGGTGACGACGAATAGTCCGATTCCTTTTTCAGGAGGTATGTTATGAAAAAGAAAAAATTAAAAGAGATAAAAAGTATTACTGCACTCAGCGTTTCTCTGCTCTTTATGGCCGGATTGGTCGTTTTGAACGTTCTTGAAGAGAAAAAAGAAAAAGATTCAAAAGAATAATTTTCTGCAAATACACATAAAAAGGCATCCCAGTTCTTTCTGGCATGCCTTTTTCTTTTATATTCGGATATCGAAATTATTTATTCATTGCCTCGGCTACGGCTACTGCAACTGCAACAGTTGCGCCAACCATAGGATTGTTGCCCATTCCGATCAGTCCCATCATTTCAACATGTGCCGGAACAGAAGAAGATCCTGCGAACTGGGCATCGCTGTGCATTCTTCCCATAGTATCGGTCATACCATAAGAAGCCGGTCCTGCTGCCATATTGTCTGGATGGAGGGTTCTTCCAGTACCACCACCAGAAGCTACCGAGAAGTACTTCTTGCCCATTTCGATACATTCCTTTTTGTAGGTTCCTGCAACCGGATGCTGGAAACGGGTAGGATTTGTGGAGTTACCGGTAATAGAAACGTCTACTCCCTCTTTATGCATAATTGCTACGCCTTCCACAACGTCGTTAGCACCATAGCAGTTTACCTGTCCACGTACGCCATCGGAGTAAGACGTTCTGGAAATTTCCTTTAAGGTTCCCGTCTTATAATCCATTTCGGTCTGAACATAGGTGAAACCGTTAATACGGGAGATAATCTTTGCTGCATCTTTTCCCAGTCCGTTTAAGATAATGCGGAGCGGTTTCTGACGGACACGGTTTGCTTTTTCTGCAATACCGATTGCGCCTTCTGCTGCTGCAAAGCTTTCATGACCGGCTAAGAATGCAAAGCATTCCGTTTCTTCCTCTAAAAGCATTTTGCCCAGGTTTCCATGGCCTAAGCCCACTTTACGCTGGTCAGCAACGCTTCCAGGAATGCAGAATGCCTGGAGGCCTTCTCCTAAGGTCGCTGCAATATCTGCAGCCCTTGTCTGTCCTTTTTTAATTGCCAGAGCTGCGCCTACGGTGTAAGCCCAGCAGGCGTTTTCGAAGCAGATTGGCTGAATCGCTTTTACCTGATCATAAATATTCAGGCCTTTTTCTTTTGTAATCTGCTCTGCCTCTTCCAGAGAAGAGATTCCGTACTGTGCTAATACTTTGTTGATCTGATCGATACGTCTTTCGTAAGATTCAAATAATGCCATAACCTCTCCTCCTTTCTATTCCATTCTAGGGTCAATTAATTTTGCTGCGTCATCTACACGGCCATACTGACCTTTCGCTTTTTCCCAGGCGGTATTCGGATCATCTCCTTTTTTGATGAAATCCGTCATTTTGCCAAGGTTTACGAACTGATAACCGATGATTTCGTCATGGTCATCTAAAGCGATTTTCGTTACATAGCCTTCGGTCATTTCCAGATAACGAGGACCCTTTGCCTTTGTACCATACATGGTACCTACCTGGCTTCTTAAACCTTTTCCTAAGTCCTCAAGACCGGCACCAATAGGAAGTCCGCCCTCAGAAAAAGCGGTCTGGCTTCTTCCGTAAACAATCTGAAGGAACAGCTCTCTCATCGCTGTATTTATCGCATCACATACCAGGTCTGTATTCAGAGCTTCTAAGATGGTCTTTCCCGGAAGGATTTCTGCGGCCATTGCAGCAGAATGGGTCATGCCAGAGCATCCTAAAGTCTCAACCAGGGCCTCTTCGATAATTCCATTTTTCACATTCAAAGTAAGCTTACAGGTTCCTTGCTGAGGAGCACACCAGCCTACACCATGAGTAAGGCCGCTGATATCTGTAACTTCCTTTGCCTTTGTCCATTCTCCTTCCTGAGGGATCGGAGCCGGGCCATGATTTGCGCCACTGGCTACGGGGCACATCAGTTCCACTTCTTTTGAGTAAATCATTTCTATCCTCCTGAACAAATGCGTCGTCGCATTGTTTATAAACTATTTTGTACCGGTGCTTCCGAATCCGCCTTCTCCACGGGCAGTTTCGTTCAGTTCCTCTACTACATTCCAGTCTGCGGTAATAAATGGAGCGATTACTAATTGGGCTACCCGCTCTCCATGTTCTACAACTCGGGCTTCCTTGGAATGATTAAACAGGGAAACCATGATTTCTCCACGGTAGTCCGCATCTACAACCCCGACTTTATTGGACGGAGCCAGTCCTTTCTTGGTAGCAAGACCACTTCTTGCATAAATCAGTCCTGCGTAGCCAACCGGAATTTCCATAGCAATGCCGGTATGAATCAGAACTGCTTCTCCCGGTTCAATGGTTACTGCCTCATCCAAACATGCATAAAGATCTGCTCCGGCAGAAAATTCACTGCCGTAAGTAGGCAGAATCGCTCTTTCATCCAGCTTTTTAACGTTCATTTTTGTGCTCATAATCGTTCTCCGTAAATAAAAATACTTGCGTCCGATATTATAACATCAAACGCAAGTATACTCAAACTGTATCGTAATTACATATTGTTGATATCTACCAGTCCCGTGTTTCCTGTGGAGAAACGGCTAGCCATAACATCAGCTAAGGCGTTGGCCGTATCCAAAGAGGTGATGCAAGGAATTCCTAACTGCATTGCCCTGCGGTGAAGGACGGTGTAATCGCCTACGGTAGCATCCTTCACAGCGCCAGTGTAGATAATGTAATTTAATTTGCCCTGAGCCATCAGGTCCGTAATCTCACTGCTTTCTGTAGCATTGGCAACAGTTACAA
The DNA here is from genome assembly GCA_045640945.1 of Lachnospiraceae bacterium. Lineage (GTDB taxonomy): Bacteria > Bacillota > Clostridia > Lachnospirales > Lachnospiraceae > RGIG5612. Next base: position 10,558 of record JAZUGA010000133.1, read on the forward strand.
CCGGAATTCCCATCTTACGGATGGTAGCAGCGGTTCCGCTGGTTGCATAAATTGAAATCTGCAGGTCGTAGAAACGTCCGGCCAAGAAAGCAATCTCTCCATAGTCGTTTTCATCAACACTGATCAGGGCTCCGATCTTGTCCGTACTGTGGATGGAAGGTACAGCGAAGCCTGCAGCCGTAAGACCTTTAAATAACGCTTCTGCTCTGGTTCTGCCGATTCCTAATACTTCTCCGGTGGATTTCATTTCCGGTCCTAAGATGGAGTTGGCATCATTCAGCTTCTCAAAGGAGAATACAGGGACTTTTACTGCAAAGTATGCAGGAGGTTTCACTAAACCGGTTTCATAGCCTAAATCCGCCAGTTTTGCGCCTAACATGACCTTGGAAGCGATGTCTACCATCGGAACATCGGTGACTTTGCTGATATATGGAACGGTACGGGAAGCTCTTGGGTTTACTTCTATGACATAAAGCTCTCCCTCGTAAATCAGATACTGGATATTTACCAGTCCCTTGGTTCCTAAAGCTAATGCTAATTTTTCCGATACATTGCAGATTTTCTCCTGAGATTCCTTATTCAGGTTATATGGAGGATATACGGCAATGGAGTCTCCACTATGAACGCCGGCTCTTTCAATATGCTCCATAATGCCAGGAATGAGAACATCTTTGCCGTCGGAAATAACGTCTACTTCCAGCTCGATTCCAGGCATATATTTATCTACTAATACTGGGTTCTCAATACCGCCGGAAAGGATCTTCTTCATGTAACTTCCGGTCTGTTCCTTGGAGCGGGAGATGGTCATGTTCTGGCCACCGATAACGTAGGACGGTCTTAAAAGAACCGGATAGCCTAATTCCTCTGCTGCATGAATGGCTTCTTCCAGGGAATTTACGCCCATGCCCTTCGGCCGGGAAATGCCGAAATTCTCTAAAAGAGCGTCGAAACGGCTACGGTCTTCTGCAATATCGATGCTTTCTGCAGAAGTTCCCAGAATTCGGATTCCCTGTCCGTCTAAGAACTGGGTCAGCTTGATGGCGGTCTGGCCGCCGAAAGCTACTACAACACCGATTGGCTTCTCAATACGGATAATGTTCATTACCGATTCCGGAGTCAGAGGCTCAAAATAGAGACGGTCTGCGGTGTCAAAGTCGGTGGAAACGGTTTCTGGGTTATTGTTTACGATGACTACGTCATAGCCTAATTGTCTTAAGGTCCATACGCAGTGAACGGAACTATAGTCAAATTCAATACCCTGGCCAATACGGATCGGGCCGGAGCCTAATACCATAATGACTTCTTTGCCGGAGCGTGGGAAGGAAGCAGCTTCGCATTCCCCTTCCGCCTGGGAATAGAAATATGGATTATCGGTTCCGAATACGTCCTCGCAGGTACGAACGATCTGGTAGGAGTATTCCCATCCAGGAAGGTCCTTTACGCCGCTGATACGGGAAATGGCTGCATCGCAATATCCTAAAAGTTTTCCCTTTCGGTAAAGCTCCTCGGAGAAGTTCTCTGCCAGCTCTGCTTCATAGTCTGCCAGAACTTTAATTTTATTCAGGAAGTACGGATCAATCATGGTGATCCGGTAAATTTCATCAATACTGATGCCGGCCTTAATGGCCTCAAATACGGTGAAGAGCCGGCGGTCGTCCTGATCGGCCAATCTTTCCACTACGTTTCTTTCGTCGATTGGCTTGGCGTTTAATGTGTCAAAGCCGATTTCTGCTCCGCTGACCGCCTTCATTAAAGCAGCCTCGAAGGTATCACCGATGGACATTACTTCACCCGTAGCTTTCATCTGAGTTCCTAATTTACGGCTGGCGCCTGCAAATTTATCAAATGGGAACTTCGGATACTTCACAACGATATAGTCTACATCCGGCTCAAAGCCCTTTAGGGAAGCGCCGGTTTTTTCATTTTTAATTTCGTCCAGGTTGTAGCCCAAAGCCAGTTTTGCGGTAATTTTCGCAATTGGATAACCGGTCGCTTTGGAAGCTAAGGCAGAGGATCTGGAAACACGTGGGTTTACTTCGATTACCGCATATTCGCTTCCGTCCGGTTTTAATGCGAACTGACAGTTACATCCACCTACAATACCGATGGTGGAAACGATATCCAGCGCCGCCTGCCGGAGCATACCAAACTCTCTGTCCGTTAAGGTCAGGGCCGGAGCGGCTACAATAGAGTCACCGGTATGAACGCCTACTGGATCGATGTTTTCCATGGAGCATACAGAAACTGCATTTCCTTCCGCATCCCGCATGGTTTCAAACTCAATTTCTTTCCAGCCGGAAATACATTTCTCTACCAGAATCTGGGTAATTGGAGACATATCCAATCCAGCCTGAGCGATGATCTTTAACTCTGCTTCGTTGGCAGCGATTCCGCCGCCGGTTCCGCCTAAAGTGAAAGCAGGACGGATAATTACCGGATAGCCGATTTCTTCCGCAATCTTCAGAGCGGTGTCTAAATCTTCAGCGATATCGGAAGGTACGCAAGGCTGACCGATTTTTTCCATGGTATCACGGAACTGTTCCCGGTCTTCTGCCATATTAATGCTGGCAACCGGAGTTCCTAACAGCTTCACCCCATATTGCTCCAGAATACCTGCTTTTTCCAGCTGCATGGCCAAGGTCAGACCCGTCTGGCCGCCTAAGCCTGCCATTAATCCGTCTGGTCTTTCTTTTTCAATGATTCTTGTAACCGTTTCCAGATTCAAAGGCTCCAGATAAATCTCATCGGCCAGATTCTTATCGGTCATGATCGTAGCTGGATTGGAATTCACCAGAACGGTATTTATTTTTTCATCCTGTAATACCCGGCAGGCCTGAGCGCCTGCATAATCGAACTCCGCAGCCTGTCCGATAACAATCGGGCCGGAGCCGATAACAAGTACTTTTTTAATGTTTAAATCTTTTGGCATCTTTTTCTCCCGTCAGATTGTAGCGGCCATAACCGCTTTGATTGTGTGCATCCGGTTCTCTGCTTCGTCAAAAACAATGGAACGGTCGCTTTCAAATACTTCGTCGGTTACTTCCATACAATCTAAACCGAATTTTTCTTTTATTTTCATTCCGGTAGTGGTTCCAAGGTCATGGAATGCCGGCAGGCAATGCATGAATCTGCACTGAGGTCCTGCGTTATCCATCAGCTCCATGGTTACGCGGTAAGGAGTCAGGTCGTTAATACGCTCTTCCCACACTTCGTCTGGTTCGCCCATGGATACCCACACATCGGTATAAATCACGTCTGCATCTTTTGTTGCTTTGATCGGGTCTGATTCCAGATTAATAACAGCTCCGGTTTCTTTCGCAATTTTCTGACATTCTTCTACCAATGCCTTATCCGGGAAATATTTTTCCGGAGCGCCGGCGGTGAATACCATACCCATCTTTGCGCAGCCAACCATAAGGGAATTTCCCATGTTGTATCTGGCATCGCCCATATATACTAACTTTTTGCCCTTTAAGGAGCCGAAATGTTCACGGATAGTCAGAAAGTCAGCAAGAATCTGGGTTGGATGGAACTCGTTAGTCAGTCCATTCCATACAGGAACACCTGCATATTTTGCCAGAGTATCTACAATTTCCTGTCCATAGCCTCTGTATTCGATTCCGTCGAACATTCTGCCTAAAACCCTTGCCGTATCCGCAATGCTTTCCTTCTTGCCGATCTGGGATCCGGACGGATCCAGATAAACCGGATGCATACCTAAATCTGCTGCTGCTACTTCGAAGGAGCAACGGGTTCTGGTGCTGGTTTTTTCAAAAATCAGAGCAATGTTCTTTCCTTCAAAATCTTTATGAAGGATGCCGGCTTTCTTTTTCTCTTTAAAGTCTGCTGCCAGGTCTAAAAGATACTCAATCTCTTCCGGTGTAAAATCTAATAATTTTAAAAAGCTTCTTCCCTTAAGATCCATAGTCTCTCCTTTATTCCGCACAAACTTCTTTTATGATTGCTACTGCTTTCTTCAGCACATCCATAGGAATGTTCAAGGCCGGAAGCAGTCTTACTTTATCTTTTGCAGAAAGGCAGATAACGCCTTTCTCCATGCATTTGCTTAACACTTCGGAAACGCTCTTTTCCGTTTTAATACCGATCATCAGACCTAAACCGGTTACAGACTCTACGCCTTTTGCGCCTTCCATTTCTGCAAATACATATGCGCTCTTTTCTTTTACTTCTTCCATGAGAGCGTCATCCAGACGGTTAATAATGCTTAAAGCACCAGCGCTGGCTACTGGGTTTCCTCCAAAAGTGGATCCATGGTCGCCAGAACCTAAAACGTTCTGAACCTTCTCACTCATTAAGCAGGCACCGATTGGAAGGCCGCCGCCTAAACCTTTCGCCGTAGAAACTACGTCTGGTTTCAGACCGAAATTCATATAAGAATACAGCTTTCCGGTTCTGCCGTTTCCGGTCTGTACTTCATCTACCATCATGACAATCTGTTTTTCTTCGCAGATGTCTGCAATGGCTTGAATAAATTCTGCAGTCAGAGGAACAACGCCGCCTTCTCCCTGTATACATTCAAAGAGAATTCCCGCTACCTTTTCTTCCTCGCAAACCTGTTTCAGCATTTCAATATTTCCGGCTTCTACGTAAGCAAATCCCGGTGTTAACGGCTGGAAATATTTATGGAATACTTCCTGTCCTGTTGCAGCCAGAGTGGTTAAAGTTCTTCCATGAAAGCTGTTTACTAAGGTAACGATTACGTTATATTCTTCTCCCTTATTCTCTGCAGCCCATTTTCTTGCAACCTTAATTGCACATTCATTTGCCTCTGCGCCGGAATTTCCAAAGAAGACCTTCTTCATTCCCGTTTTCTCACAAAGAGCTTCCGCCAGACGAGCACATGGCTCAGTATAGTAAAGGTTGGAAGTATGCTGTACTTTATCCAGCTGAGCCTTTACTGCATCCGTCCAGACATCGTCATTAATACCGAAAGCGGTAACGCCGATACCGGAGCCTAAATCAATATATTCTTTGCCGTTTACATCCTTTAAAACGCTTCCTTTACCAGATACCAGCTCCAGTGGGAAACGGCTGTAAGTGCCGGCAACATATTTATCATCTAAATCTTTAATGTACATTTAGTTCTCCCCCTTTACCATGGTTCCTGCGCCTTCGTTGGTCAAAAGCTCCATCAGAATGGAATGCGGAACGCGGCCGTCCATGATGATTACGTTTTTAACGCCTGCGTCAATAGCGTCGATGCAGCAGTTGATTTTTGGAATCATGCCGCCGGAAATGGTTCCGTCTGCAAGGAGCTTCTTCGCATCTTCTGTCGTGATTTCCGAAATCAGGGAATCCGGATCCTTCATGTCCTTCAACAGTCCGGCAACATCCGTCATCATAATCAGACGTTCTGCTTCCAAAGCACCGGCGATGCAGGCAGCCGCCGTATCACCATTAATGTTGTAAGCGTTTCCATCTTTGTCGCAGCCTAAGGTGGAAATAACCGGAATATAGCCCTTTTCCAATAAGCTGTTTACCGGGTCAATATTGATGTTGGTAATATCGCCTACGAAACCTAACTTCTCATTCTTCGGAGCAGCTTCAATCAAACGGTCATCCATACCGGAAAGTCCAATAGCTCTGCCGCCATTCATTTCCAGAAGGTTTACTAAAGACTTGTTGATTTTTCCTGCCAGAACCATCTGAACGATGTCGACCGTTTCTTTATCGGTTACACGCAGTCCGTCTACAAACTCGGCTTTCTTGCCCAGTTTTTCCATCAATTCTGTGATTTCCGGACCGCCACCGTGAATTAATACTACTTTAACGCCAATAAGCCACAGAAGAACGATGTCTTCCATGACTTGCTGCTTAATCTGTTCGTTGATCATGGCATTGCCGCCGTATTTGATTACTACGGTTTTGCCGTTATATTTTTTAATATGTGGAAGGGCCTGAGTCAGCACCTCTGCTCTTTCTGCATTGGAAAAATTATTCATTTTCTTATCCTCCATCAGGTTCTGTAATCGCCGTTGATCTTTAC
>JAZUGA010000134.1:0-3238 GCA_045640945.1 Lachnospiraceae bacterium
GCGGAAGTCGTCGCCCATGGTGATTTCGTCGTAGAGACGGATTGGGAATGGAGCTTCCGGAGTAACCATTTTCCATTCTGGCATTGGAGTTCCGTCTGCATCGTTTCCGTTCGGATTACCGGTCTTTGCAAAGTTGGTCCAGTAGTTGCACATCTTTCTGGCCAAGTCATAATGATGTCCGTCGAACGGTCTCCAGCATCTTGCCAGAGTTTCAAACTGGAACCAAAGGTCGGAAGAATGGAAGGAACCAGCATCATCCCCAGGAATTTCCGGGTCGAAATTGTAGAAGTAGAATTTGCGTCCCATCTTTGCCAGTTCTGTTACTAAAATGTCGTTGCCAACAGCTACTCTGCTTATGGTTGCAGCTTCTTTTAACGGCTTGTCGGATTTGCGTACCAGTTCCTTGAAGCCTTCTGCATATTCGCCATAATGTTCGTCGATCCATTTCATGATGCCTTCTTCGTCATCACAGTCCGGGCCTTCGGTAAATTCGTCTACAGTGTTGCCCAGCATGAACTGAACATCGTGGAATTTATTTGCCAGGAGACAATCCAGTACAGGAACATCTAAGTAATATGGGTCAACAATATTGTTGAAGAACATCTTGCTTTCGGTGTATTTGTCCATAATGAACTGGCCGTCTAATTTTCTTGCTTCCTCTAAGGTTTTAACGCCTAAGTATTCCTCAAAGAATTTTACGCCCATGGCTTCCTTGTCTGCGAAAGGAGTCGGTTTGAAGCTGAAGCGTGTGGTCGGAATGTCCGGGTTCAGAGGGTTGAAGGATTCGATAATACATTTCTGGAATAAGCCTTCTGCCTGCTCCGCGCACATATGGGTCAGAACGGAAGCGCCACCAGCGCTCTGTCCGAAGATGGTAATATTTTCTGGGTCACCACCAAAGTTAGCGATATTTCTCTTAACCCATGCGATACCGTAAGCCTGGTCCAGGAAGCAGAAGTTGGATGGAGCTTCTGGCTGGGTTGCGGTCAGTTCTGGATGGCAAAGCTCGCCAAATACGTTGAGTCGGTAGCCAATGGATACTAAGATAACGCCACGGCTTGCGATTCTTTCGCCGTCGAATTCCATCTCGTGTGGATAGCCTTCGGAAAGTCCGCCACCGAAAATCCATACCATTACAGGGAGTTTTTCATCTGCTGTATGCGCTGGTGTCCAGATGTTTGCACGTAAGCAGTCCTCACCCATTGGAACTTCTGGGTCAACATGCCATTCCTTTGCATAGAATGCGTTCGGGTCTCTGCCCGGAATTCTCTGCATCGGGATTGGTCCGAATTCATAGCAATCTCTTACGCCTTCCCAGTCCTTTGCCGGCTGTGGAGCTTTCCATCTATTTTCGCCAGATGTATCATCTGCGAAAGGAATTCCTTTATAAACTGTAATTCTTGCATCGATTCCCGGGAAGCCTCTGACTTCACCGTTTTCTGTTTTTGTCTGTCTTAAATACATGGTCCTCTCCTTACTCTACATTTAACTCTTTCAGATTAATGTCTACCATATACTGCTCTGCAGGATTTAACGGCTCTGTTTCCATTTCAATGGTGTCGTAGAACTTGATGCCGTATGGTTTCTCTTCCGTATATTTTTCCCAAAGAGGCAGGTCCGTTCCATCTTTATCTTTTCCGTTCGGATCGCCGTATTTTGCGAAGTTGGTCCAGTAGTTGCAGATTTTCCGTGCGATATCATAATGATGTCCATCGAACGGTCTCCAGCATTTCATCAAGGTCTCAAACTGGAACCATAAATCGCAGGAATGGAAGCATCCGGCATCGTCTCCAGGAATACTTGCGCCGAAGGTATAATACCAGAAGTTCAGATTCTGTTTTGCACATACGGCTGCCATAATCCGGTTTCCGATTCCCATCTGATGAATGGTAACTGCTTCCTTCAGTGGCAGATCTGTTTTTTGAACCGCCTCACGGAAGCCGTCTGCATATGGGCCGAATTCTTTTGTGATGAACTCGTCGATCGTCTGTTCATCATCTGCTTTTGGTGCTACTAAGAATTCGTCCTTTGTATTACCGATAATGAACGTTACATCGTTCATTTCATTATTTACGATGTAGTCTTCCATGCTCTTTTCCAGGAATACGCCGTCAGTTACAGCGCCCCAGAAATTACGGGTTTCGCCGAATTTGTCCCGGATATATTCTGCCGGCAAAGCTCTGGCTTCTTCCAAAGTCTTAACGCCTAATTTTTCAAAGAATTCTACACCTGTTTTTTCTCTTTCTTCCAAAGGAACCTGAGTCATGGACCATACGATTGGATAAATCGGTCTCATGCCACCGATAGATTCAATAATGGCCTTCTGGAATAAGCCTTTGGTTTTTGGGGAGCACATTAAAGCGACTACAGAGAATGCGCCTGCGCTCTGCCCAAAGATGGTGATGTTTTCCGGGTCACCGCCAAAATTGGCAATATTTCTTTTTACCCACTCAATACCACAAACCTGATCCTGGAACGCGAAGTTTGCAGGAGCTTCCGGATTTTCTGCCGTAATTTCCGGATGAGCTAAAAGGCCGAATACGTTGAGACGGTAGCCGATGGATACTAAGATTACCCCACGGCTGGCGATTCTCTCACCGTCAAATTCCATCTCGTATGGGTAGCCTTCCTGAAGTCCTCCACCGAAAATCCATACCATTACCGGCAGTTTTTCGTCTGTGGATTTTGCAGGAGTCCATATATTTGCGGTAAGGCAGTCTTCTCCCATTTTTACGTCTGGGTCGACATGCCATTCTTTTGCATAGAACGCTGTCGGATCTTTGCCCGGAGTTCTCTGCATGGAGATTGGTCCAAATTCATAACATTCGCGAATGCCTTCCCAGTCCTTTGCAGGCTGTGGCGGACGCCAACGGTTTGCGCCGGAGGTGTCATCTGCGAACGGGATTCCCTTAAATACTGTAATTCTTGCATCAGTTCCGGTAATACCGCGAACCATACCATTTTCCGTTTTTGTTACACGTAACATTGTTCCCTCTGCTTTTTTATTTCTCCATAAAAGCTTTCAGACGGTCCATATCCTCCTGAGCAGCCTGGCCTGTGAAACCATGGACAGAATCTGCAATTTCGTAATATTCGCAATCTGGATAATAATCTTTTGCCTTTCTGGAATAGCTGATGTTTACTACCTTGTCTGCAGTTCCGTGCATTAAAAGTACCGGTCCTTCGTAGCCGGAAATTGCTTCATAAGCATCCATATCCATGACTACTCTTGCGTAAT
>JAZUGA010000135.1:0-33130 GCA_045640945.1 Lachnospiraceae bacterium
TTTTAATTTGGATCTTTTAAGGTAGTTACCCGCTACCAGTGGCTTACTATACTTCTAAAACCCCGTCGAAACCTTTACAGCCCCGAAAGATTTATGTAATTAATCTACTAAGGTAAACCCTTTTTCAATTAAAACCTTTTCAACTTTTTCAATTTCTTTAATTTTTAAGACGATGGCCTGATGTTCTGCTTCTGTAGAAAGAACATACATGTATTCAATGTTCAGATCTTCTGGAAGAGCCTTAGTAACTTCCTGAAGTCCGCCAAAACCATTCTTTAATTCAACAGCAATAACATCTGTAAGAGATGCAGAGAAATCTACATTTCTTAAAGCTTCTTTTGCTTTTTCCGGGTCGGAAACGATTAATCTTAATACGCCGTATTCCGTGCTTTCTGCAAGAGAAAAAGATTTAATATCAATATTATTCTCACCAAACACATTAAATAAGTCTTCCAAACGGCCCTCTCTGTTTTCCAAAAAGACCGACAGCTGTTTTAATGCCATAATAACCTCCTGTCTTAGTCAAACTTTCTATTATCAATTACTCTCTTCGCTTTGCCATCGGTACGTTCAATGGTCTTTGGCTCTACTAATTTTACTTTTGTAGCCAGACCGATAGCCTGCTGGATAGTATGAGAAATCTGTTTTGTTAATTTTTCCAGTTCACGGATTTCGTCGGAGAAGAACTTCTCTTCTACTTCTACGCGAACTTCTAGCGAATCCAAAGTTCCTTCTCTATCGACGATGATCTGATAGTTTGGTGTAGTTCCGTTAATGGATAATAATGCTGTTTCAATCTGTGATGGGAATACATTGACACCACGAATAATCAGCATATCATCGCTTCTTCCTTTGAATCTGGAAAGTCTGGCAGTGGTTCTGCCACATTCACACGGTTCATGGGAGATGCTGGTAAGGTCTCTGGTTCGATATCTTAAAAGAGGCATACCTTCTTTGGTTAATGAGGTAAATACTAATTCTCCGGTAACATCATCCTCTAAAGACTCGCAGGTATTCGGATCAATAACTTCCGGAAGGAAATGGTCTTCGAAAACATGCATACCAGAATGCATAATACAGTCGTTTGCAACACCAGGTCCCATCATTTCGCTTAAGCCATAAATATCAAAAGCCTGAATGCCAAGTTTAGTCTCAACCTGTTTTCTCATCTCTTCGGTCCATGGTTCTGCACCGTTTAAAGTAGCTCTCAGCTTTATCTGATCTCTTACGCCCATTTCTTCAATTACTTCTGCAATATGCATCAAATAAGAAGGGGTGCACATTAAACCGGTAACGCCGAAATCAATCATCATGTTAATCAGCTTCTTTGTATTACCAGTAGACATTGGAACAACAGTAGCTCCTAAATGTTCAACACCGTAATGAGCTCCTAAACCGCCTGTAAAAAGGCCATATCCATAAGCAACCTGAATTACATCGTCTTTTCCAAGACCGGCCATGGTAAGGCATCTGGCAACGCATTCGCACCAGGTATCGATGTCTTTTCTGGTATAACCAACTACAGTGGATTTTCCTGTAGTTCCAGAAGAAGCATGCAAACGAACAATCTGAGACTTAGGAACAGCAAATAAACCAAACGGATAGTTATCTCTTAAATCACTTTTTGTTGTAAATGGAAGATATTTTAAATCTTCAATTCCTTTAATGTCTCCAGGTTCAATACCGCTTTGCTGCATTTTTTTGCGATAAAATTCCACATTATGGTACACGTTATTCACAATCTTTTTTAAACGCGCACTCTGCAATGCTGTCATTTCATCTCTGCTCATACATTCTTTTGCTTCATTCCAAATAGCCATTGTTCCACCTATATCTTAAATATTTCTAATTTTGAATTCTCTTTCTGCTTCTCTACGCTGGTCTTTCTTTGCAATGTCTTCCCGTTTATCGTAAAGTTTCTTGCCTTTGCAAACACCGATTTCTACTTTTACCAGACTTCCTTTTAAATATACTTTTAAAGGAATCACCGTAAATCCCTGCTGTGCAACCATCTGGGAAATCTTACGGATTTCATTCTTATGCAAAAGCAACTTTCGGATTCGTAACGGGTCTCGGTTAAAAATATTTCCTTTCTCATAAGGGGAAATATTCATTCCATAAACCAGAAGCTCACCGTTTTTCTCCTTTATAAAGGCTTCTTTGATGTTGCATTTTCCCATTCGCAAGGACTTAACTTCCGTTCCTACCAAAGAAATACCTGCTTCATAAGTATCCTCTATAAAGTAATCGTGATAGGCTTTTTTATTATTCGAAATTAATTTAACACTTTCTTTTGCCATGCCTAATCCTAAATTATTAAAAAGCACTCTCGATTGAGAGTGCTTAATGATCAATGACCTGTGAAGAATCCTACATTCAGCAGAATCGCCACAACTAAGAAAACAACCGTAACAATAATTGTAATCTTCTCTAACTTGCCTTCCTTCGATCTTCCTTTATTTTTGCTCCAATATGTATCGGAACCTCCACTAATGGAACCTGACAGACCTGCGGATTTGCCTTCCTGAAGACAAATGGCAATTATCATTATAACACTCGCTATAGTAATTATTATCGTCGCAATTAAGTAAAACAAAACCAAACCTCCCTACCAATTGAACAAGAGATATATTAACATACGAAAATAGCAATATCAAGAAATATTTGCGCTATTTATGGAATTATCTTATATGCTCTCTGATATTGTTTCCAAACACATATTTCGCCTTCTGCTGAAGATTTGAAAGTGAAAAATCGTCATTAAATCCGCTAAGTAAAGTATCATGGACGTCAGCTAATTCCTGAGTATAATCTGCCAGATAATAGGTCTGAATCACAACTGGATCTTGCGTCTTATCATTATGAGTAACAACCGGAATAACCGAATTATTATCTATAACGGTCTGTCCATCCTCTTTTTTGATTTCCACATAAGCCATTCCACCTAAAACAGTATCCGTATACTGCTGATTAGAAACAAAATTACCAAGAGAATAATAGCATAAAGCCTTATTTCCATTTTCTGCATGAATCCATTCGATATTCTGAATAACGTGTGGATGTGTTCCTAAAATCAGGTCTGCACCATTTTCCGTAAACAGTTCCGCCCAATATTTCTGGAAATCATTAGGTGAACCTACCATATTTTCGTCTCCCCAATGCGGGCAGACAATAACAAAATCAGAAGTTTCAGAAGCTTTTTTTACCTGATTTGCAATAAATTCTTCTGTACTGTCGTCCATGATCGTAACCAGATACTCTTCACCAGCTGGAAGTTCGTATCCATTTAATCCATAGGTATAGTTCAAAACAGCAAATTTAATTCCATTTACTGTAATCGTTGGAATCTCATTTTCTGCTTCTTCTGACTCATGCAAACCCACCATTAAAATATCCTTCTTATGGTTATTCCAGAAATTAATGGAATGCCGAATACCGTTGGACCCGGAATCCATAGAATGGTTCGAAGCCTGCAGAGCTACATCAAAACCTGCATCAATTACTGCCAGGCCCATTTCATCGGGAGTATTAAATGTCGGATAACCAGAATACGGACCACCACCCAAAGGGGTTTCCACATTGGCAATTGCTAAATCTGTTGAAGAAATGTCATCCTTCAATAAGGAAAACAGGCTGGAAAAATCATATCCGTTTCCAGTATCTGCCAGATTCAGAATCGTATCATGACCAATAATATCGCCTACAGCCAGTAATTTGACCGTATCATTCGTAACTTCTGCGCTGGTTGTTACTTCATTATCTTTTTGCTCTGGCTTATTTTTCTTGTTACAGGAAACCGCAGACAAAATAAAAGTAACAATCATGGCTGCAACAACAAGGTAAGTTATAATACGAATCAGTCTTTTTTCTCGCTGTTTCTTTTTATAAGCCTTACTCTTAGGTTTGCTATTCACTTTTCTTTTAACATTTTTATTCTGTGTGCTCATATCAATAATTAATTATCCAATTTCCAAAAATTTCATTTGCCAGTTCCTTCAGACGGTCTAATGAGAAGTTATCTCTTCCGTTAACATAAATATCATGTTCGTATGCCAAGTCCTCGGTATAATCGGAAAGCTTATAGCAAACAACTCGGTCCGTGAATCCACCCAGGTTTTCATTATGGGTAACAACAGGAACCACACCGGTTGCACTTTCGTCAATATAAGTCTTTCCATTTTCTTTGACGATTTTAACCTTTGCCATACCGCCTAAAACTTCCGGAGTTTCCTGCTGGTTGGATGCATAGTTTCCAATGGAATAATAGCAAAGAGCTTTATTTCCATTATCTGCAGTAACCCAGTCAATTTTTTCACATACGTGTGGATGAGTTCCAATAATCAGGTCAGCTCCGGCTTCGGTAAATACTTCCGCCCAATAATCTTGGAATTCTGTTGTCTCCCCAACAACATCTTCTGAGCCCCAGTGAGGGAATACAATAACAAAATCTGCCATTTCTTTCGCACAGGAAATATCCGAAACAATGGTATCATAATGATAATCATCAATAAGAGTTACCAAATAATCCATATCTTCTGGAAGTTCAAAACCATTTAATCCATAAGTATAATTTAACATAGCGAAAGTAATGCCATTCTTTTCATAAGTGAAAATCGTATCTCTTTCTTCTTGAGAAGCATTTGCGCCGATCATCTTAATCTGGTTTGATTTTGATTTCCAATAATCTATTGTATGTAAAATTCCATCCCAGCTCATATCATAAGTATGATTTGAACACTGAGTGGCGATATCAAATCCTGCATTAATTTCTGCATCAACAATTTCTGGAGGAGTATTGAAAATAAAGGAAATACCACCATCCGGATCACAGGTCGGATCTACTGGAGTTTCCTGATTACATACTGCAATATCTGCTTTGGAAATGTCGTCACGCATTACTTCAAAGATGCTGTTAAAGTCATAAGTTCCATCTCCATTGTCTGCATAATTCAACAAAGGAGTATGCATAAGAACATCTCCTACAGCTACTAATTCTACTTCCGAACGTTGTGGCTCTGTTTCCACCTCAGCAATGGTTTCCGGATTTGATGGAATATCTGGAGCATCGTTATTTTTCTTTCGATTGCAGGAAACAACAATTAAAACAATAACCGCTATCAGAATGGCAACTACAATATAAGTCAGAATACGAATCAGTCTGGCTTCTCTTTTCTTCTTTGCTTTTCTCTCCGCAATGGCTCTCTGGCGACTGCTTGCAGAAGTACTCGTAGCTCTGCTTCTATTTTGATTTGGTCTTTTTTGATTATCCAATTTATAACCTCCGGTAGATTAAATAAGTAAACTGGTTCCTGTCATTTCCGACGGTTGTTCTAAACCTAAAAGCTCCAGTAAAGTCGGAGCGATGTCACAGAGTTTTCCACCTTCCTTCAGCGTTTTTCCTTCCGGTCCATTAATTAATATGAAAGGTACTGGATTGGTGGTATGGGCAGTCCAAGGTTCATCGGTGTCCAGATTAATCAGTTCTTCAGAATTGCCATGATCCGCGCAAAGGAACAATACACCATCTACTTCTTTTATTGCTTTTACAACCTTTTCAACACAAGAATCTACGGTTTCTAAAGCCCGAATAACCGCTTCCCAGATACCCGTATGTCCAACCATATCCGGGTTGGCAAAATTAATAATAATACAGTCATAAAGTCCTGACTGAATCTTTTCAATTAATGTATCACATACTGCAGGCGCACTCATTTCCGGCTGCAGATCATAGGTTGCAACCTTTGGTGATGGAATCAAAAAGCGATCTTCTCCTTCTTCTGGAGCTTCCACTCCACCATTAAAGAAGAATGTAACATGGGCATATTTTTCTGTTTCCGCGATTCTTGCCTGCTTCAATCCTTTACTGGAAATATATTTTCCAAAAGTATTGGTTATTTCTTCTTCTTTGAAAACGACTTGCTTATTTGCAATGGTGCTATCATATTCGGTAAAGCAAACATAACAGGTCTTTATTCTCTGACCACGATCAAATCCGTTAAATTCCTCATCGCAGAAGGTTCGTGTAATTTCTCTGGCTCTATCTGGACGGAAATTATAGAAGATAACAGAATCTCCCTCTTTAATCAAAGCTATCGGTTTTTCATCTTCCATAATAACGGTAGGTTCAATGAATTCATCCGTTACTTCCCTTTCATAAGACTTATTCATCGCTTCGATTGGGTCTTTTTCCAGAATACCTTCTCCTTTTGTAAGAGCATTATAGGCTCTTTCAATACGGTCCCAACGATTATCACGATCCATTGCATAATAACGGCCAATAATGGATGCGATTTTTCCAACACCATTTTCTGCCATGTAATTCACAAGACTCTGAACATAATCAACGCCGGAAGTCGGAGAAGTATCCCTTCCATCCATGAAGCAATGTACATATACTCGGTCAAAATTATTCTTTTTACATAAATCTAACAAAGCAAATAAATGAGATATATCACTATGTACTCCACCGTCGGATAAAAGGCCATACAGATGAAGGTCGGAATTATTCGCTTTGCAATTATCAATCGCGTTTAACAGTTCTATTAATTCAAAAAAATCACTGTCGGAAATAGATTTGGAAATTCTTGTCAGATCCTGATAAACTACACGTCCGGCGCCCATATTTAAATGACCAACTTCCGAGTTTCCCATCTGACCATCCGGAAGTCCGACCGCCAAACCACTCGCCAGACCTTTCGCAAAAGGATATTCCTTCATCAGACTGTTTAAAAAAGGAGTATTGGCTGCTTTCACCGCATTTCCTTTTACTTCGTCGGAAAGTCCATATCCATCTAATATCATTAAAACTACAGGTTTTTTCATAAATTTATCTCATTTTCTTTCCCAAATGTTCTACGAAGCTAATATCATTGCTTCGGATAATTTTTGTGAATTTTTCTGATTTCCGGATTCGGATAATATCATTATTTTGAAGAAGAATTTCGCTTTCCCCATCAAAGGAAACAATCTTCTGCAGATTATGCTCCCTGTCTCGTTCTTTGACCATAATTTCAATCTCGGAATCAGCAGAAAAAGCAATACTTCTGGAATTTAAAGTATGGGCACAAATCGGAGTGGCCAGAATAATTTCAGCCGTTGGATAAACAACAGGTCCGCCAGCAGAAAGGTTATATCCTGTAGAACCAGTCGGTGTGGAAATAATAATACCATCAGCGCTATAGCGGTTCAGGAACTTATTGTTTACATTTACTTCAAAATCTATAATATTCATGGACTGGCAACGGTTTAAAACAATATCGTTTAACGCGATATCACTGCTAATTACTTCGCCGTCACGGATGATTTCGCCATAAAGAAGAATTCTGTTTTCTACGGTGAAATCTCCTTCTGAAATATGAATTAAATCTTTTTCGTAATTATTCGAATCAATTTCCGTTAAATATCCCAAATTACCGAGATTGATGCCAATAATCGGACGCTGAATATCGATTAAATCCTTCGCAACGTGAATGAACGTACCATCACCGCCGAGAATAATGATATATTCCGTAACTGCAGGCACTTTTTCCGGGTCAGCATAAATATAGCTGCCTTCCGGAGTCTGTCTGGTCTGAATCTGGCCAGTACAATGTCCACCATGACTTTCCAGAAACGAAATAATATTATTGGTAAATTTCATTTCCGGGTCTTTAATTGAATTTGTGACTACAAAGAAATTTCTCATTTGTCTAATTCCTCATGTGCTTTTGAAACAATATCCTGAATGTTATTTTTATCAAACGGAACGGACTCCTCTACCTTATTTACGTAAATAAGATATTCGATATTCCCCTCCGGTCCCTTCACCGGTGAATAAGTCAATCCTTCAACATGTAATCCATTTATTTCAACAAAATCAACGATTTTTTCAATTACTTCGTGATGAACTGCCGGGTCTCTAACGACGCCTTTTTTGCCAACTTTTTCTTTTCCAGCTTCAAACTGAGGTTTAATCAGCATGACCATTTCTTTATGTTCATCCATTAAAGTGATTGCAACAGGTATTACTAATGTAAGTGATATGAAAGAAACATCAACACTGACAAAATTAATTGGGCCTGCAATCATATCCGGAGTAACATAACGGATGTTTGTTTTTTCCATTACAACAACCCGGTCATCATTACGGAGCTTATAATGAAGCTGTCCCTTTCCAACATCAACTGCATAAACCTTTACTGCGCCGTTCTGCAGCATGCAGTCCGTAAAGCCACCAGTAGAAGATCCAATATCCATGCAGGTTTTTCCATTTACATTAACACCAAATTCGTTAATGGCCTTTTCCAGCTTCAATCCGCCTCTGCTGACATATCTTAAGGACTCCCCACGGACTTCTACAATGGTATCTTCCGGAAACATCGTTCCCGCTTTCAGTTCTTTTTGATTATCTACATAAACCACACCACTCATAATTATTCGCTGAGCCTGGGTTTTTGATAATTCCGGATTCTGTTCACAAACAAGTACATCTAATCTTTTTTTCATTCTATTTCTGATTCCAGTCGTTTCATTATTGATTCTGCGTCAATTTCGCATTCTTTCATCTGCTGTGCTCTGGTTCCCTGTTCAATGTAATGATTTGGAATCGCGATATTAATAACTTTTACATCTGCTTTAATTTCATTTACATATTTCAAAACGGACATGCCATAACCACCGTTCAGAACATTTTCTTCCATTGTAATCAGATATTTATGATTATTCGTCAGTTTCAATATCAATTCTTCATCAATTGGTTTTACAAAACGAGCATTGACCAAAGTTACTTTATAACCTTTTTCCTTTAATGCCTCACGGACCTTAACTGCTTCTTCCATCATGGAACCAACGGACAAAATAGCGATATCTACTTCTTCAAAAATCACTTCACTTTTGCCAAAAACAATTGGTTCATTATTATTTTCTAAACCAGTATAAGCTTCGCCTCTTCCATAACGAATAGCTAAAGGAGCATTAAATCCAGCTGCAAAAGTAATAGCAGCATCTAATTCTTGACCATTCTTTGGAGCAAAAATATTCATATTTGGAATCGTATTCAGATAAGACAGATCAAAGATTCCCTGATGAGTTTCTCCGTCATTTCCAACAAGTCCGGCGCGATCAATACATAAAGTAACCGGAAGATTCTGAATACAAACGTCTTCCATAATCTGATCATAAGCCCTCTGCAGGAAGGAAGAATAGATTGCTACAAAAGGTTTTTCACCGCCCGTAGCAAGTCCTGCGGCATAAGTAACAGCAAATTCTTCAGCGATTCCTACGTCATAAAAACGGTCTGGGAAATTCTGCTGGAATTTATCTAAGCCTGTTCCGTCTGCCATAGCCGCTGTAATAGCCATAATATTCGGATTTTTCTTAGCTTCACGGATCAAGGCGTTACTAAATATATCGGTATATGATTTTTTATCGCTTTTCTTCAGCAGAAGTCCCGTTTTCGGGTCAAAAGGTCCGATACCATGGAAAGCGGATGGATTTTCCATTGCTGGTCCATAGCCTTTACCCTTTTTTGTACATACATGAATAATTACTGCATGATCGATATTTTTCGCCTCATTAATGATTTTAATTAAAGCTGCTGTGTTATGTCCGTCTACAGGTCCTAAATAAGTCAGACCCATATTTTCAAACAGCATTCCAGGAACTAAGAGCTGTTTAATACTGTGCTTGGTTTTACGGATGCTCTTAACGATTTTTTCACCAGCACCAGGAATCTTTTCCAGTTTTCGCTGAACTCCGGACTTCAATTCAATATAAGTTTCACCTGCCCTGGCATTGGAAAGATAAGTAGAAAGACCACCAACATTTGGAGAAATGGACATATTATTATCATTAAGAATGATAATAAAGTTTCGTTTCAGCTTGGAAGCATTGTTTATCGCTTCCTGAGCAAGTCCTCCAGTTAACGCTCCATCACCAATAACAGCAACAACGGTAGAATTCTTATTTTGCCTTTCCTCTGCTACAACTAAGCCTAAAGCAGCAGCGATACTAGTAGACGAATGACCGGTATTAAAAGCGTCATATTCGCTTTCTCTTCTCTTTGGAAAACCGCTTAGTCCACCATACTGTCTTAAAGTATCAAATTCATTTTTTCTTCCGGTAAGGATTTTATGAACATAGGACTGATGTCCCACATCCCAAATAATCTTGTCTTTTGGAAGATCCAGACACACATGAAGAGCCATAGTAAGTTCTACAGCACCTAAATTAGATGCTAAGTGACCACCGGTTTTACTTACATGTTCAACTAAAAAACGGCGGATTTCTCTTGCCAGTTCTTCATATTCCTTTGGCTCTATCTGTTTAATGTCATTTGCTTTGTTAATTCTATTCAGTATCATTGTTTTTCTCTAATATTAGTTTTCTCTATTAATTAACAGATCGATAATCTGTTCTAAAGTCTCATTTCTTTTACCAAGACCAGATAACTTGTTAATGGCTTCTTTCGAAAGCTTTTCAACCATCTCTTCTGCTTCCTTTTGGCCTAAGAATGTAACTAACGTTTTCTTTCCATTCTTCTCATCACTTAAAACCGGTTTGCCAAGAACCTCCTGAGTACTAGTAAGGTCTAAAAGGTCGTCTTTTATCTGAAAAGCCATTCCAACATTTTTAGCGGACTGTTCCATAATCTGGATTTCATCATCGGAAGCTCCACCCAAGACCGCACCAATCATAAAAGACGCTTCAATTAAAGCGGATGTTTTATTTTCATAAATAAAATTAATCTGTTCCTGTTTTTGGTCATACATTTCATTTTTATCGAAAAACACATCTAAAGTCTGACCTCCAACCATTCCTTTATAACCGGCTTTTGTAGATAAAATGTTAAAAGCTTTTGCAGTTTTTGTTAATTCCGTTGGATCCGATTCCTTGGCCATATATTCCGAAATCACTTCATAAGCATAATTCAACAGACCATCCCCAGCCAAAATACCAAAAGCCTCTCCAAATTTTGCATGAGTCGTTAAATTACCTCGGCGGTACTGGTCGTTATCCATAGCCGGAAGATCATCGTGGCATAAAGAATAGGTATGGATATATTCCATAGCTGCCATAAACCGATGAAGGGCTTCCGTTTCTTCTCTATCCGTAAATAATTTATAAGCTTCCTGAATAAAAATCGGACGGATTCTCTTGCCACCAGCCTGAACAGAATAATTCATAGCCTCAGTAATCAGCTGAGTATATTCCTCCGACTTTGGAAGATATTGATAGATAATGTCATTTATTTCCTGATTTTTATCTTTTATAGGATTACTCATTATCTGTTACCTTCTTAATATCGCACTCTACTTTTTCGATTTTTTTATTACAGAATTCCACCAGATTTACACCCTTTTTGTAAAGGTTGAACGTATCTTCTAAAGGAAGGTCACTGTTTTCCATCTGCTCAATTACTTCCTCTAACTCTTCAAAAGCTTCTTCTAATGACATTTCTTCATTCAATTTGATTTCTTCACTCATATTGCACCTCTTCAATAGATGTAACTTCAGCTTTTATTTTGCCGTCCAATACATTAATGTCCAATGTGTCTTTTTCTTTTACCTGCTTGATACTTTTGATACCGACACCAGCTGAATCCGTAACAAAGGAATAGCCTTCCGACAATCTCTTTAAAGGAGACAGACCCTCTAAATGCTCGGAAAGAATGGACAGCTGACTCTTTTTATTTCTTAAAACATTGTTCAGAAGATTTTCCATATAGGTACTTCTTTCCTGAACATATTGTTTCTTCTGGATCAGCTGATTCTGAACCGATAGAGTTTCTAGTTTCAGGCCATATTGTTTCGTTAATATTTTCAAACGATCGATTTTATTGTTTAAATGCAGATTGAAAGAGTATTTATAATCTGCCAGTTCTTTTTCAAAAAGGTTGAAATCAAATACAGCTAATTCTGCAGCCGCACTCGGTGTCGGCGCTCTTAAATCCGCAACAAAATCAGCAATCGTAAAGTCTGTTTCATGTCCGACAGCGGATATTATCGGCTTCTGGGAACTAAAAATCGCATTCGCTACGATTTCTTCATTGAAGGCCCATAAATCTTCCATGGAGCCACCGCCTCGACCGATAATAATCGTATCCACATCCGTCTGATTTAAAACTTCGATTCCCCGGACGATGGTTTCTGCTGCTCCATCTCCCTGAACCTGTGCTGGATACAGCAAAATGCTGCAGTAAGGATTTCTTCTGGAAGCAACATTATAAATATCCCTTATCACTGCTCCCGTTTCTGCTGTAACAACGCCGATTTTCATGGAAAACCGTGGTATCGGCTTCTTATATTCTTCGGAAAACATACCCATTTCCGATAACTTGTTTTTTAATTCTTCAAATTGTTTTGCCAGGTCACCTTTTGCTTCTTCTTCGATGGATTTAGCATAAATTTGGTATTTTGCACCAGCTTCATAAACACTTACCTGACCATGAACAACGACCTGCATTCCATCTTCTAAACGGAATTTCATCTTAACAGCATCACTTCTCCACATAACTGCAGCCAAAACACCAGACTCATCTTTTAAAGAAAAATAGATGTGTCCGGTCGAATGATACTTGCAGTTCGAGACTTCGCCTTTGATGTAAATATTATTCAAAATGAAATCATCAGAAAACAAGCGCTTAATATATAAATTAACCTGTTTTACAGTATAGATATTCTGACTATTTTTCATTACGAACTGCTTTAGCTAAAATTCCATTTACAAAAGAAGGACTGCTTTCTTCGCCATAACTCTTTGCTAGTTCTACGGCTTCGTTGATAGCAGTAGAAACAGGAACGTTTTCATCATAATTAATTTCATAATATGCCAGACGAAGAATGGTAAGGTCTACTTTCGCCATTCTTTTTACTTTCCATCCTACGCTGATTTCATTCAATGCTGCATCAATGGATTCAATCATTCCGGCAATATTTAATACTTTATTTCCAATGAAATCTTTTTCTTCATCCGTAAAGGCATCTTCTCCTTCAAAGAAGTTTTTAATCTGCCAGGTGATGTCTTCCTCAGGATGGAAGTCCAAACGGAATAAAATTAAAAACGTTGCTTCTCTTAATTCGGTTCTACGATCTACTCTCATATATTTATCCTTTTTACATTATAAAAGGGTGCCTTAAAGACACCCTTTTAAATTTTATCTGCTTTATTTGTTGTCAATGTTCACATTTGCGATTTTGATGTCTACAGAATCAACCTTAAGGCCTGTCATACTTTCAATTGCTGCGATAACTCTTTCCTGAACTATCTTGCAAACTTCCGGTATGTTATATCCAGTTTCCATAACCAGACTGAGAATTACTTTTACTACATTCTCTACACAGCTAACATTTACTCCGGCTGCCAGATTCTTTCTTCCCAGCTTTGCAACGATTTCGTTAGTGATGTTTCCAGCCATGGAATAAACGCCTTCAACTTCAGTTGCTGCAAGACCTGCAATAATTGCAATTACGTCTTCCGTAACTTCGACTTCGCCGATGTTTTCCACATCATATATTTTCAATGTATCCATTAGTTTACCTCCGTAAGTATAAACGCAGTGCTATTTTACAACTTGCCGGTAACAATGTAAAGTGAACTATTTGTGATAAGGTTCATGCTTAATGATCTTAAAAGAACGATAAATCTGCTCTAACAAAATGACTCTCATGAGCTGATGCGGAAAGGTCATATCAGAAAAGCTTAATTTATAATTGGCACGATTAGAGACAGATTCATGAAGACCTAAAGATCCACCAATAACAAAAGTAATATCGGAATGGCCATCAATTTCCAATTTATTAATAAAATCAGCAAGACCTTCCGAAGTCATTTTTTTGCCTTTAATCTCCAAGGTAATTACATACTCGGAATCTTTAATGTTTTTTAGGATGCCTTCCGCTTCTTTTTCTTTTTCCCGGTCATCACATTTTTCGTCCGGAACCTGAACAATAGAAAGTTTTGTATATCCACCCAGGCGTTTGCTGTATTCTTCAATAGCTTTTGTATAAAAATCTTCTTTTATTTTTCCGACAGCAATAATCTTAATCATCAGGCAATTGTAAACTCCATTCCGGATTTATTTAATTTCTCAATCGTACCATCCTGGTCATTTACACCATAATAGGTAGTAGCCTGGATGGTTGAACCATCGTTGGTAAAGTCAACCTGAATAATATAATACTGTTCGTTATCAATAATCGTTACGCCACCATTAATTACTCTTCTGGTACCGCCGTCCGCAACCGGATACTGCTTATTTTCATCCGGTTCATCACTCTCGATCAATCCCTGGTATAAGAGTTCTTCCATAACCATTGATAAGGCATCATCATAGGAATAATAAGCTTCAATTTCCAAATTATATACACAGGAAGTAATCTCACTTTGAACACCGTTTTCATCGATTGCAATGGCATTCAGAATATGATTTCCGCGTTTCATTTCAATAGGCTCTGTGTATAAAGTAGAAAGGCTGGAAGGAGAAGATCCGTCATAGGTATAATATACATCTGCACCTTCCGGACCATAAATTTCGATATATTCTATTTCGTAGTAGTCACCACTTTCCAGATCCATGTAAGGAGCTTCTAAAACAGTACTTTTAAGAGTAAAGTTTACAGTGAGACTGCCTTTTTTAATAGAGTTATTAAAAGAAACGACTTTTAAAGTATAGGACGTACCATCCTCCGAAGCATCATCGTTCGTAAGTTTAATCGGTTGGCCATATTTCTCCGATTTTGTAGAAGGATCGGAGCCATCTAAAGTATAACGAATCAGATAATCGTTCTTTGAAGACAGGCTGATTTCTAACGGCGCAGAATAAGTACCGCCCTCAATAATCGTGCAATCAATGGTATCTGCCACTTCTTCCGGTTCATTTTCCTTTTTCGAAGAGGAAGCAATGATAATTCCGACAATAATTCCTATTACTACGACTGCAATGGCAGCAATAAGAATAATCAGACGTTTTTTCTTTTTCTGTCGTTCTCTGGCACGAGCCTTGATTCGGTACAGTTCTTTATTATCCGTTGTGTTCGGTTTTTTACCAGGTTTTTTCGGCGCTGGTTTTTCCGTGGTAACAGCGTCTACATCATCATACTCATCCTCTTCTGGTTCGTAATCATACTCATCAAAAACAGAATCGGACTCATATTCCGGTTCTGAAGAAGTTTCTTCTTCCGTAATATCTAATTTACCATCTGCAGCGAAAATACTATCTTTACCATAAATAGCTTTCGTTATAGCTATGGTATCGTACTCGCTATGCTCGTCTCTCGGCTTTTCTCCAATGATGGTAATTTCCGGTTCCGCTTTCTTTTCTCTGCTTACAGGAACAGCGATGGTTCTGCCATCATAAGCATTGGCAACAGGACGGGAAGGTTTACGGCGTTTAGCAACAGGATGAGAATCCTTGTCATTCATAAACTTATCTACTTTGCCACCAATTTCAGCCTGAATCAATTCATAGTCCGCTGTTATTCTTAAAGGAGCTCCGCATTTGGGACAGAAAACCTCTGTACTATTTACTTCAGTTCCACATTCTTTACAACGCATATAAAACCTCTTTCGGGGTGTATATTTCTAACAAAAATATTGGATTATATTTACATTCATTTGTGAATATTTTAGCAAATAAACTTTGATTTTAAGTTAAAAATGTATTACAAAATTATTACGCAAAATACAGGAAAAACTATAAGAAAAAGGCGGCTAATGCCGCCTTTACTAATTATATTTTTATTAAGAATTTGAATCATCGATCACGATTTTTGATTTGACTTTTAGCTGAATGATAAATAACAGGACGGCTAAAAGTGTATTGATAAAAGCTCCAATCAACCAAGCAATTTCTGTCTGTATGGAAAAGTAATCTTTATACAGAATCAAAAATACAATTTCTCCAATAATGGAAAGGAAAAACAATGGTGCAATGAACCAACTGGATACTTTCAGTCTTCGATAACAGGCATAGATATCACGATAGGTCATTTTTGATTTTAACTTGAAAGCTCCTACAGCGCCAATAACCATATAAACCATAGGGATACAAGCAGCATACCAGAAAAGACCTACATAAATCACCGTATCACGACCAATACAACGGGTTAATGAAGCCAAAAACCAGATTATAAGAATCAGTGCAGGAATGATAATAAAAGCATATTTCAGTAATTTGAACTGCTTTTCCGGCAGATCAAAGGAGTAATAATCATCATTATATTCCCATACAGTCTTTAATTTTCCGGAGGAATCCAGCTCTTTACGGCTCATCCATCCGTCAAAATACCAGTTGTTTTTCTTTCGGTTCATCATAAGGCATGAGTTCCTTATTACAGTAAAGTTTTTACTTTTTCAAGAGCCTCATCGATACCTGCAGGATTCTTTCCACCAGCCTGAGCCATATTTGGACGTCCACCGCCGCCGCCACCAACGATAGGAGCGATTGCTTTAATAATATTTCCCGCATGAGCACCTTTCTTCTGTGCTTCATCGGTTACAGTTACGATTAAGTTAACTTTTCCGTCGATTTCAGATGCAAGAGCAACAACTCCGTCGCCAATCTTTTCTTTGATCTGGTCGCCTAATTCACGGAGCTGATTCATATCAACACCCTGTAATTTTTGAACAACAAGATTAATTCCGTTAACTACTTCCGTCTTAATTTCGCCTAAAGCGTCTTTTGCAGAAGCGCTCTTCATCTTATTGATTTCCGCCTGCAGTTCTTTAATCTGAGCCTGCATGTCTTCGATCTTCTTGCTTAACTGTTCTGGCTCAACTTTCGCCTTAGCAGCTGCCTCGTTGAAGGATTTCTCCAGTTTTCCGTAGTAATCTAATACACCTTTGCTTGTGATAGCTGTGATTCTTCTAACTCCAGAAGCAACACTGCCTTCAGAAACAATCTTAAACATTCCAATAGTTCCGGTATTTCCTACATGAGTACCACCACAAAGTTCTTTGGAGAAGTCACCCATCTTAACAACACGAACTTTATCGCCGTATTTCTCACCGAATAAAGCCATAGCTCCACTCTTCTTAGCTTCATCCAGATCCATAACATCTGTATTTACATCCAGGAATGCAGCAATCTTTTCATTTACAATTTCTTCAACTTTCTGAATTTCTTCTGTTGACATTGCTGAGAAATGAGTAAAGTCGAAACGTAATTCTGTATCGGTTACATGAGAACCAGCCTGCTCAACATGAGCACCAAGTACCTGACGTAATGCAGCCTGAAGAAGATGAGTTGCGCTGTGGTTCTTAGCAGTATTCTTTCTAAGGTCTTCATTAATAAGAAGTTCTACTTCGTTGCCTACTACAAACTGTCCCTTTGTAACAACGCCAACATGTCCGGAAACACCATTTGCCAGAGCAATAACGTCTTTTACTTCGAATTCTGCAGTAGCTGTACGGATAATACCTTTATCTGCTTCCTGACCACCCTTCGTAGCATAGAAAGGAGTTTTTGCAACGATAACGGTTCCGATATCGCCTTCTGCTAATGTTTCAACAACAGCATCTTCCGATGTTAAAGCTGTAATTGTTGAAACGTCTTTTACTACGTCGTAACCAGTAAACTCTGTGGTAAGAGTTAAAGGAAGCTCTTCATATACGGTTGCATCTGCACCCATATAGTTTGTAGTTTTTCTAGCTTTTCTAGCGGTTTCTCTCTGGTTTTCCATTTCTTTCTCGAAGCCAGCTTCATCAACGGTAAGTCCAGCTTCTTCCATAACGTCACTGGTAAGGTCCAGAGGGAATCCAAAAGTATCATAAAGCTTGAATGCATCAGATCCACTGAACTGTGTCTTGCCAGCAGCTTTTGTTTCTTCAAGCATTTCATTTAATTTCTTCATGCCCTGATCCAGCGTCTTGTAGAATCTGTCTTCTTCATCCGCAAGAGTCTTAAGGATCATAGCTTTCTTTTCTTCTAATTCCGGATATGCATCCTTTGAGCACTCAATAACCGTCTCACTTAAGATTGGCATAAAGTGATCAGCAATACCTAACATACGGATATGACGAGCAGCTCTACGAATCAGACGGCGAAGAACGTATCCACGGCCTTCGTTAGAAGCATTAATTCCGTCAGAAATCATGAATGTAGCGCTACGGATATGGTCTGTAATCAGACGGATGGAAATATCCTTCTTCTCATCGGTATGATAAGCAACACCAGCTGCTTCGCAAACCTTATCACGAATTGCGCAGATGGTATCAACGTCGAAAATAGAATCTACGTTCTGGGATACAACGGCCAGTCTTTCCAGACCCATACCTGTATCGATGTTCTTATTTTCTAATTCAATATAGTTGCCTTTACCGTCGCCATCAAACTGAGTAAATACGTCATTCCAGATTTCCATGTAGCGGTCACAGTCGCAGCCTACTTTACAGTCAGGTTTGCCGCATCCATATTTTTCACCACGGTCATAATATACTTCACTGCAAGGTCCGCAAGGTCCTGCACCATGCTCCCAGAAGTTGTCTTCTTTACCAAATCTGGAAATTCTCTCTGCTGGAACGCCGATTACCTTATTCCAAATATCGAAAGCTTCATCATCATCTAAATATACAGAAGGATATAAACGGTCTGGTTCTAATCCAACCCATTCCGTTAAAAATTCCCAGGTCCATGTTAAAGCTTCTTCTTTAAAATAATCGCCAAAGGAGAAGTTACCTAACATTTCAAAGAAAGTACCGTGACGAGCGGTTTTACCAACGTTTTCAATATCACCAGTACGGATACATTTCTGACAGGTGGAAACTCTTCTCTTTGGAGGAATTTCCTGTCCCGTGAAATATGGTTTTAAAGGTGCCATACCAGCATTGATAAGTAATAAGCTCTTATCATTGTGAGGTACCAGTGAGAAACTTTTCATGATTAAATGGTCCTTGCTCTCGAAAAAATCAAGGTACATTTTTCTTAATTCATTAACACCATAAGCTTTATGCATAATAAGCCTCCATCTATTTTATTCAATATTATTAACTCAAATATGGCGGCACGATTGGTGCCGCCTTAAATTTTATTTTACAACAACTTTTATGGATTTCTTTTTGCCTTTCTTTAAAATGAAAGCTCCATCTACTAAGTCATTGTCGGAAAGTGTACGTTTTACATCGGTAATCTTTTCATCGTTTACCAGTACGCCGCCACCTTCAATAAGACGTCTGCCATCAGAACGGGTTCCTGCCAGGCCTGTATCAACTAATGCCTGGATAACATCCGCGGCAGCGAAGGCTTCCTTTGTATATTCATAGGTAGGCATATCAGCGCTCATACCAGAACCAGAGAATACTTCTCTGGCTGCGTTCTGAGCTTTGATAGCTTCTTCTTCACCATGAACAATCTTTGTGATTTCAAAAGCAAGTACTTCTTTTGCTTTATTTATTTCAGCACCTTCTAAAGCGCCTAATCTACGAACTTCATCCATAGGAAGGAAAGTTAAGAGGCCAAGGCACTCCTCAACTTTAACGTCCTCAATATTTCTCCAGTACTGATAGAACTCGTAAGGAGTAGTTTTAGTAGGATCTAACCATAAAGCACCTTTCACGGTCTTACCCATCTTAATACCTTCAGAGGTTGTAAGAAGAGTGAAAGTTAAACCGTAAGCAGGTTTCTGCTCTTTTCTACGGATTAATTCAACACCGCCAATGATGTTGGACCACTGATCATCGCCGCCCATTTCCAGACATACACCATGCATCTGGTTCAGTTTCAGGAAGTCATAGGACTGCATGATCATGTAGTTAAACTCGAAGAAAGTTAAACCTCTTTCCATTCTCTGTTTGTAGCACTCTGCAGAAAGCATACGGTTAACAGAAAAATGAACGCCTACTTCTCTTAAAAATTCAACATAATTCAGACTAAGAAGCCAGTCTGCATTGTTTTCAAAAATCATTTTGCCTTCAGATGTGTCCAAGAAACGGCCAATCTGAGAACGGAAGCATTCTACGTTATGGTCGATAGTTTCTTTTGTCATCATCTTACGCATATCGCTCTTACCGGTAGGATCACCAACCATAGTTGTTCCACCACCCATTAAAGCAACCGGAACATGGCCAGCCTTCTGCATGTGCATCATAGCCATGATGGTAAGGAAATGACCAGCTGTTAAAGAGTCAGCTGTTGCGTCAAATCCAATATAGAATTTAACTTTTTCTTTTCCAAGAAGTTCACGTAATTCTTCAGGATGAGTACACTGAGCTATAAAACCTCTCTCCTCAAGAATATCATATACATTGTCTGCCACTTTTAATTTCCTCCCTCCGGGTGGTCATGATTGTATTTTTCACGCATCCATCGCATAATTTCCGTTCTGGTCAGGATACCGATAAAATTGTCTTCATCATCGACTACAGGAACAAAGTTCTGGTCAACGGCCTTTTCCAGAATTCCTTCCATCAAGGTATTGACTCCTATTGCCTTATAGTCCCTGGTTCTATGTACATTTCGAACAGGAAAATTAGCCGATTCTTTCAGTGATAAATCAAAATTTTCCTTAATACAACCTAAAATATCTGCAGCCGTTATTGTTCCGACATATCTGCCCTTTTTATTAATAATAGGAATCGCCGAATAATTACGGTTTAACAAGGTCTGCATTGCCTTGAATAACGTTGATTCGTCAGTAATGTAATCCACATCACTCTTTGGGGTTAAACTAGCCAAAATATTCATAAATAAAACCTCATTGAATATAACTGTGCATGGTTCGTAAAACACGCCCAATAATTATAAACTAAAATACGTGATTAAACAATAATTAAATCATTCCGGTAAAACCATAAAATGCAAGAGCCATAAGGCCTGCACTGACTAAAAGGATAGGAACGCCTTCAAAAGGTTTCGGCACATCATTATATTGGATTCTCTCACGGATTCCACAAAGAATAATTACCACAATTCCAAATCCAACAGCTCCGAAAAAGCTGTTTACCGTACTACGGATAAAACTATATCCAACATTTACATTGTTCTGGATGCATCCAATAACTGCACTGTTAATTGCAATCATGGAGAACAGAACTTTAAATTTCTCATAAGACTTCTGAGAAATCGCTTTTACAATCTTAATGAAAATCCAAACCAGAATCACTTCAATGATAAGGAAGCAGAAGGAATTCAGGAAAGAAAGTCCAAACTTTTCAAATACATAATTTCCTAATGGCCAGGTCAGAACAGAAGAAATCAACGTAATAACCAGCACGCCGAAACTTAACCGGAGCGCAGTGCTCATCTTCTTGGATCCTTCTAATACTTCATCAATTCCTAATCCCTGACACAGTACTACATTATTTACAAAGGCGGATATAATTGCTACATAAATCAGTTTTGTCATGCTTTTTTACCTCCGCCAATTCGATTTGCCAGAGCAATCAGACATGCCAGAAGGAAAAATGCTCCCGGTGCCAATGCCGCAATAGAAAATGTAAAACCATCTGGAATAATACGAAAGCCAAAGATGGTTCCTACGCCTAAGATTTCACGAATTGCGCCAAATAAAGTAAGCATAAAGGCATAACCTATGCCCACGCCAATTCCATCAAATAAAGACAAAAATGGATTGGCTTTCATTGCGTAGTTCTCTGCCCGGTAATAGATGATGGTATTTACAGCGGTCAAAGAAACAAATATACCTAAAGCTTCGTTTATTTCCGGATAATATGCTTTTAAGAAAATCTGTGTTAAGGCAGTAAAACAACCAACAATTATGATATATACAAGTAAACGTTCCCCTTCTGGGATCGCTTTTTTCAGAAGGGAAATAAAGAAATTAGACAGAATTAAGACAACTGCTGTAAAGCCGCCCATAGCCAAACCGTTTTGAGCAGTTACAACAACTGCTATGGCCGGACATAAGCCCAGGCACATAACCAGAATCGGATTTTCTTTAATAATTCCGTAATATAATCTTTTAAAGATGGTATCCTTTGCTTCTTTCAACCGAGAAGACCTCCCATACTTTCATCAATAAAGGTTAATGTGTAAATTGATGCATTGACGCCATTTACAACGGCGTTGGAAGCATCATATCCACCTCGAGCAGAAGAAATTTCATTGTATTCCTGTGCTGTTTCATCCGTCAGTACAAATGATGAAACGATTTTTCCTGTAAACTGATTCATGAATTCTTCATCTCTAACTTTCAGATCCAGATTTTTTGCCTCAGATATATTGAAAATATAGTAGCCATTAATTGTACCGTTATTTTGAATGCCTACAGCCATAGTGATGATTCCACCATATTTTTTATAGCATTCTTCAAATATAATCAGACCTTTTACTGAGTTTAATTCATCTTTGGCATATACAACCTTGGAAATAATAACATCCGTGTATTCAATTCCGTTATCGGCAAGATATTCTGTTAAAAATTTCTTATTGTATTCTGCATCCGTATATTTCGCTGCATCCGGGAAAACTGCTTGTATTGCTTCATCATATTGAATCGATTCCTGTGTCGATAATCTATCTTTTGTGAAGAAATAACCACCAGCAATAAGCGCGCAGGCAATAAGGAAAATGAAAATTATAGAAATTCTTTTTATATTCTTCATACCTCAGGCCCCCTTCCCAAAAGATTTTCTTCTGGTAATCTTTTCCAGGATCGGAGCAATCAGGTTACCCAAAATAATGCCATAAGCAGTAAATCCATTATCAACGCCAAATAACCATAAGGTACAAGTCATGGCGCCTACAAATACGGCAAATATTATGCGACCAGCAGGAGTTACGGGACTTGTGACATAGTCTGTTGCCATAAATACAGCAGCCAAAAGCATTCCTCCGCCTAAAATAACGGATAAAATCAAATTCCAGTCAATTCCACCTCTGGTCATAAGGGAATAAATGGACATATATACAACTACGCTTAACAAATAGAAAAGCGGAATACGGAAATCGATAATTCTACGAATCAGTAAATAAATACAGCCCAGAATCAAAGCAATGGCACAAGTTTCACCAATACATCCTGCGGTATTTCCTAAAAAGAGCTGAAGCAGATCCACATTTCCGCCAGCACGTATGATTTCCATTGGAGTGTTGGATACAACTCCCTGATATACGAAATTATTCATCTGGCCAGCAAAACTGATTAACAGGAAACATTTTGCTGCAGCAGCCGGATTCATAAAGTTTTGTCCCAAACCGCCAAATCAAAGTTTAAAAAGAACTATAGCAAAAGCGGCACCAACGGCAGCCATCCATAACGGAACTGTAGAAGGTAAATTCAAAGCGAAAATCAGACCTGTTACGACTGCACTCAAATCACGGAGGGTCTTTCTGGAATGAGTACCGAAACACCATAACAGTTCAAATACAACACAAGTGGCAACACTGATTAAAATAATTAATAATGCATTTAAGCCAAAATTAAACACACCAAAAACCGTTGTTGGAAGTAATGCGATAATTACGTCCAGCATGATTCTGGTGGTCGATGCCTTGTCTCTTATATGAGGAAAAAATGATAATCTTAAACTTTTTTTCTCACCCAATTTATATTCCTCTTCTACAGATAGTCGTTAGATAACATCTGTTTCATTGATACGATTAATTCCGCCAGGCTTCGTTTTGCCGGACAGATATAGGAACAGGATCCGCATTTAATACATTCTGTTCCGTCATTTTCTTCAAACAGGTCCGTTCTGCCTAAAGCTGCAAAATCTGCTAATTTTGTTGGAATCAGACCGCTTGGACATACTTCCATACAGCGTCCGCAACGAATACAGTTGGTCTGATGTACTCGGATGACAGGGTCTTCTTTCAAGCAGATAATCGCATTGGTAGCTTTCGTAATCGGCTTATTCAGATCCATTACGGATTCTCCAGTCATTGGTCCGCCAAAAATAACCTTTTCCGGAGGACATACAAAGCCTCCCGCTGCTTCAATAAGTTCTGCAGCATTTGTGCCGATATTCACACGGAAATTTCCTGGATTCTTTATTGCATCTCCTGCAACGGTAACCATTCTGCTGATTAAAGGTCTGCCTTCTACAACAGCCATGTATATTGCATAGATGGTTTCCACATTAAGAACGATACATCCACTATCTGCTAAATTCTTTTTCGAATTCAATTCCTTTTTCGTAAGCGCATAAATCAGCTGTCTTTCCGCGCCTTGCGGATACTTGGTATAAAGCATTTTCGTACGGATACGAGGTTCTTTGGATATATAATTTTTAATTTTAACAACCGCTGCTTTTTTATCGTCTTCGATTGCTATGACACCCATAGCATTATGAAACAGTTGTAATACAATTTTCAGACCAGTAACGATTTTCTGTGGTTCTTCAATCAATCTTCTGTAATTACAGGTTAAATAAGGCTCACATTCACATCCATTGACAATAACGTAACGGATTTTGTCCGGATCCTCCGGAGATAGTTTTATATGGGTCGGATATCCATCTTCTCCACCCATACCTACAACACCGGCGTCACGGATGATTTTAATTATTTCCTGTGAAGAGAGTCTTTCATACTGTTTATTTATAGCACGAGGTTCTTCATGAGTCTCCCCAATATTTTCAATAACGATCGTATCAAAATCGACATACTTAACAATACCGGCAATGGAAGAATGAACATTAGCAGAAACATAGCCTTCTGCCTCCGCAATCAAAGTTCCAGCACTGACCCATTCGCCACCTTTTACGACCGGTTTCGCATGTAATCCATGATGCAGATATAAAGGGAAACTTAAATCTCCCTTTGGATAATAATCTTTGGCCGGTAAGCTGGCTGTCAGTTTTTTATTTCTAACCGGGTGAACTCCACCTCGGAAAGTAAGTACTGCCATTTAAATACTCCTGAAACAATAATGAAATCTTTTTTTAACAATTTCTTAACAATTTATTATAGCAAGTGCATAAGATTTTAACAATTCCTTATTTTGTATTATTTCTGTACAAATTTCAAAATAAGTCCTCTTCTTATCATCATCCAGACTGTAATATGGTTCAAAAAGACAACATTCCTGTGCAATAAATGTGCCCTCTTTCTTGATATAACAATTCTTTTTCGTAGCTTTCCTTCTATGACTCTTGTCCACAAACATAGCTACGTCTTTATGAATAGCCTTATCTTCTTCCGGAAGATAATAATAATTTTCTATATCAGGGAAAAAGTGTTTCGCTTCTCCCTCGTGGATCTTCCGGTTGATTTGTAATAAATCGCCGTCCAGGCAGATGACATCGGAATTATCCAGCTCTTTTAAGAATCGAACCGGTACCGGATGATTTAACCGGTAATTGAAAATCGCATAACCCTGACACTGCTCAAAGGAATCAAATTCAAAACCACCTTTTAATACGTCACAGTATTTCAAGATGGCTAGGATTTTAAACATTCCCTGAATGTCATCAAAATTATGAAGAAGCAGAAGTTCTTCTAATTCTTGCTTTCTGGTTCTTTCATATTCGTAATAATAAGGGATTAACAGGCCGCCATTTAGCTGATCATCTCTTTCGATTCCTAAAAATACTTCAATGGCTTTCTGGCCCATTTTTGTCATGTTCAGGAATTTCTTTAAGCCCTTTGCCTGTTTATATATGTCAAAGCTGATCATTGAGGAAAAGTCAAAATTAAAACCATAATAATCAACTTTATATTTCATGTAAGGTATGTCAAACCCGTCCCCGTTAAAATGAACCAGCACTTTATATTTTGACGCCAGTTCTAAAAAGCTTTCGATTACTTCCTCTTCATCCAAA
Source organism: Lachnospiraceae bacterium (assembly GCA_045640945.1). Taxonomy (GTDB): domain Bacteria; phylum Bacillota; class Clostridia; order Lachnospirales; family Lachnospiraceae; genus RGIG5612. The sequence continues at coordinate 25,697 of JAZUGA010000135.1, forward strand.
GCGCTTTCTGCCAGATACTGTCGAATCATCCAGCAGTCATTTTCATAATAACTGCAGCCAATAAGATATAATTGTGTCGTTTCTTTTTTTAAGCCTGTCGTTTCAATATCAAAAAGAAGCACATCTCCTTTCGGAGCTATGCTCTCAATGTTGTAGTCCGGTAATTCACTTACTGCTTTGGTAATGATTTTCATGACTGAAGAAAACTTACAATATCCGAAAAATGCATACGGTTGGAAGCCTTAACCAGAATATTGTCGTTTGGAGCTAAAAGATCCGGCAGCTCTTCAATACACGCCTCTACGGTATTATAATACTCTACCTGATTGTCCGTATTCATTTTAGCGCCAAGATAGGTTTTATCACTATACTCGCCGATACAGATGATTAAATCAATTCCGGCATCTGCAGCATATTTACCGATTTCTGCATGGAATTTTTCCGTATCTTCCCCTAATTCAAACATATCGCCTAAAATAGCAACTTTACGGCCGGCAGTTTCTTTCAGAACATCAATAGAAGATTTCATGGATGCAGGGGCTGCATTATAGCAATCATCAAGAATCGTATATTTATCGGTATAAATAATATTATTTCTGCCAGCAAGAGAAGAAACATCCTCTAAAGCCGCTTTGATTCGAATCGGTGAAACTCCAAAATTTACACCAACCAGATATGCAGCTAAAGCATTATAAATCATCATCTTTCCAGGAACTGGCATGTTGACACGCATGGACATACGTCCACCGCCATCTCTTAAGACAATATCAAAAGAGCTTCCTTTAATGCCATTGGAAACAATATTTTCAGCTGTTACATTGCAGTTGCTTCCGAAACCATAGAATTTCGGTGTAATACCATTCACGTTAGAAATCTCGCTGAGCTTATCATCGTCACCATTGAGGAATACGGCGCCATCCGTTGCCAGATAAGTAAAAATTTCTGCCTTAGCTTTTAAAATTCCGTCTCTGCTGCCTAAATATTCCAGATGGCTCTGCCCAATATTCGTCATTACAACAGCATCCGGACGAACCATCTTCGCCAGGCGTTCCATTTCACCAAAATGGTTAATACCCATCTCAATGACAGCAATATCCGTATCTTCTTTTATATCAAAAATCGTAAAAGGAACCCCCCACTCATTGTTCAGGTTTCCTTTGGTCTTATGAACCTTATAAGCCCGGCTTAAAACAGCCGCAATAAACTCTTTGGTACTGGTTTTTCCAACGCTTCCCGTAATACCGATAAAACGAGTGGAAAGAGTGGAACGATATAATTCCGCCATAACCTTTGTAGCCTCAAAAGTAGAATCTACAAGAAGGTAAGGTCCGGAAAAGCCCGGCATTTCCTTTTCTGCAACAACAGCTAAAGCACCATTATCTACAGCGCCTTCTGCAAAATCATGACCATCTACTTTAGCGCCTTTAATACAGATAAACAGACAGCCATCTTTTACACGTCTGCTGTCCGAAACAATACCGGTTATTTCTTTATCCATAACAGAATCTGCGTTAAACAGTCTGCCTCTGGTTACTTTCTGGATTTTTCTTAAAGTTATATTTTTCATACTAATTGTACTTTCTTAACGATATTTCAATGATTTTTTCACAAAGTTCCGGATAACCGATTCCCATTGCTGCAGCTTCCTGCGGAACTAAAGAGGTGTCGGTCATTCCTGGCAGGGAATTAGCTTCTAAAGCGTATAATACGCCGTCTTTTGTCAATAAGTAGTCAATTCTATAGTAAACACTCAAGCCCAATAAATCGCCGAATTTAACGGATTTTTCAGACATCTCTGCCAGTACTTCTTCCGGAATCTGGGCAGGACAAACTTCTTTCGTCTGTCCATTATACTTGTTTATATAATCGTACCATTCATTTTCATCCGGGCAGATTTCTACCGGCGGATAGGCAACGCCGTCAATAACGGCCTGGGTAAGTTCTCTTCCGTCAATAAATTCTTCTACTAAAACCGTATCGTCAAATTTAAAATCTTCTTCTAAGGCCTGGGCAAATTCCTCATCGGTCTTAACGATAATTACTCCAAGACTGGAGCCTCCATTACTCGGTTTGATTACGCATGGAGCCTTAATTTCTGATTCGGTATCGCCCTTTTTCAGAACAACTCCTTTCGGCATGAGAATATGAGGAGCAACCAGTTCTTTTGTTTCTTCCTTACTCATAGCAATGGCGCTGCTTTTTGGATCGGAACCGGTATATTTCACACCTTCTTTATCAAAAGCTGCCTGAACCTGTCCATCTTCTCCGTTCTTTCCATGAAGTCCGATGAAAACAATGTCCGACTGCTTACAGATTTCCAAAACGTTTTTACCAAATAAACCGGTTTTTTCAATTAATTCCTCTGTAATAAGGTCGTTTTTTGCTCTTAACTCATCTGCCTTCTGTGCAAAATCTATGGAATTGTTAAATGATGGCATATCTTCCTCTCCGAAAAAGATATCGATCATAACAACATTATGTCCTTTATTTCTTAATGCGTTGGAAACTTTCGTAGAAGTTCTTAAAGAAATCTCTCTTTCTGTGCTGATTCCGCCGCATAAAACTACTATATTCATAACTAGACCTTCCTATCATTTTCTGTCTTGTATTGTACCACAAATCAGAGGAGGATTCCACCTTTGAGTACGGAACAATTGTCCTTTAAACGGTCCATTTCATCCTCACGAATCTCTCTTTTTCCATCGATGATTTCTTCCACTAATTTCAGGGCTTTCTTTGCAATATCCGCATCCCGATATAGGTCAAAATTCTTAAATGATAACGCTCCGCTCTGTCGGATTCCCATAAATTCACCTGGTCCACGGAAAGAAAGATCCTTTTCCGCAATTTCAAAACCATTGTTGGAGGATTTTAAGACTTCCAGACGTTCCATGGCCGTATCCGATTTATTATTGGCCACAAAAATACAATAGCTCTGACTGTCGCCACGACCGACGCGGCCTCTCAACTGATGAAGCTGGGCAAGACCAAACCGGTTGGCATCTTCAATCATCATTACCGTTGCATTTGGAACGTCCACACCGACTTCTACAACCGTCGTAGAAACCAGCACATCGATTTCTCCCACAGCAAATTTCTGCATGATTTCATTTTTCTTGGCCGGACTCATCTGACCATGAAGCATGCCTACAGTAATATCTTCCGCAAGTACATCTTTCAGCATTTCACTGTAATCCGTAACATTATTTGCATCCAGACCCTCCGAATATTCCACCATTGGACAGATTACATAGGCTTGATGACCTGCACGGACTTCTTTTTCTATGAATTTATAGGCATTGTCCCGGTAAGATTCATCCACAACAGCATTTTTTATCGGTTTTCTTCTAGCCGGAACTTCATCAATCACAGAAACATCCATGTCTCCGTAAACAATTAAAGCCAGGGTTCTAGGAATCGGAGTCGCACTCATAACGATCATATGAGGTTCATCTCCTTTTAATGCCAGAGCTTCCCTTTGCTTAATTCCGAAGCGATGCTGTTCATCCGTAATTACCAGACCTAAATTCTTGTATTTTACCTTCTCCTGAAATACCGCATGAGTTCCGATCAGAATATCGATTTTTCCATCGATCAAGGCGTTATATACTACTTTCTTTTCCAAAGCAGTCATGGAACCAGTAAGCAAAGCAGCATTCAGCTTAATGTTGTTTTCCTTCAAAAGTTTGGAAATCGTTTCATAATGCTGAGAAGCAAGAACTTCCGTCGGTGCCATAAAAGCGCTCTGATAGCCGGAAAAAGCAGCGTTCATTAAAGCTGTCAAAGCAACGATCGTCTTTCCGGAGCCTACATCGCCCTGGATCAAACGATTCATTACCTTACCAGAACTTAAATCTGCCTCAATTTCTCCAATAACCTTCTGCTGTGCATTGGTCAGTTGGAAAGGCAGATTATTAATAAAATCTTTCGTTTCTTTATGTGACTCAATCAGAACTTTACTGTCATGACGGACCGATACCTTATTCAGTTTCATAGCGAGAATAAACAGGAAAATCTCCTCAAAAGACATTCGCACAGCCGCTTCCTGGAAAGCTTCTTCGCTCTGAGGAAAATGCAGATTGGAAACCGCATAACTACGCTTGCAGAGTCCCATTTCTTCCCGGATAGAATTTGGAATCAGGTCTTTTTCATCCAGTTCATTAAAACATTCGGTCTCCAGAGCCTGCTTAACAGATTTCACAATCAGAGCATTGGTGATTCCTTTTGTCAGAGAATATACGGGCTGCATCTGGTGAATCAGTTTCATATAATCTTCCGGCGAATATACCTTCGGCTGATCTAACTGTAAAACGCCATATTTACGGCTCACACGGCCTCTTAAAATGTACAATTGGCCGGGTTTTACAGCATCCCGCATAAATGGCGCATTAAACCAGGTGACCTTGATTTTGCCACCAATTTCGTCGTTAAATTGTGCAGAAGTAATTGTCAGATTTTTGACTTTTCTTTGAAAAAGACTCTGAGAAAAAATGCCACGGACCGTGGCAAAAGTTTTGTAACCAATCTCTCCAATGGTAATCGGAGCAGAAAAAGTTTCATAATCACGAGGGAAGAACTCCAAGAGTTCTTCCACCGAGTTAATTCCTAATTTTTTGAAAGTTTCTTCTGTTTTTTCTCCGATTCCTTTAAGAGATCTTAATTCCATTATCTATTTTTATTCTGCAGAAATAATGTAATAGTAAACCGGTTGTCCGCCAAATACTGCTTCGATATCGATTTCTTCAAATTCTTCTAAATCTTCAAGAATCTCTGAAATAGCATCTGCATCCTCTTCCGTTGCATCAGCTCCGTAGTAAATCGTAACAAGCTCGGTGTCTTCATCCACCATAGCGCGGATTGCTTCGATGGTTGTAGCGGTTAAGTCCTGGCCAACAGCAAGCATATGTCCGTCACCAATTCCCATAAAGTCACCTTTACGGATTACTTTTCCATCAATTTCTGTATCGCGTACTGCGTAAGTAATTTCTGTAGTTTTAATTTCAGCTGCAGCATCTGTCATGGCCTGGGTATTTTCGTCAATAGAACGTGCCGGTACATAATTGATTACTGCAGTAATTCCCTGAGTTACCGTCTTGGTAGGAATAACGATAACATTCTTATCTTCACATAAGAATTTTGCCTGGTTCGCAGCCATAATAATGTTTCCGTTATTTGGAAGAATAAATACGTTGTCCGCATTCACTTTATTCACAGCTTCTACCAGATCTTCTGTACTAGGGTTCATGGTCTGGCCGCCTTCGATAACTTCGTCCACGCTCATGCCCTTAAAGATTTTAGACATTCCTTCGCCGGCGCAGACAGCTACGAAGCCCCATTCCTTACGAGGAACGCTGTTGATAGCTTCCGTTTCCTGTTCCTGGGCTAAGACTTTCTCTACTTCTTTAATAACCTTTTCGTTATGCTCTTCCCTCATGTTATCAATCTTCATGCTGGATAAAGAGCCCATGGTAAGCGCTTTTTCGATTGCCTGACCAGGATGGTTGGTATGAACATGAACTTTCACAATATCGTCCATATTTACGCAAACAATCGAATCGCCTAAAGACATAAGGAAATCTTTAAACTCCTGTTCATCCTGTTCCGTAAACTCTTTTTCAAGGTTAATAATGAATTCTGTACAGTAACCGAATTTAATGTCAGCGGTCTCAATATTAGAAGTGTCAATGGCTCTGGTAGTAGGAGCCGCAGTTTCTGAAACAGACTCGGTAAAAGTAAGTTCCTCATCCGATACTTTTCCACTATAAGCGGCAAAAGCACCATGTAAAAATTCCACCAGTCCCTGGCCACCAGAATCTACAACACCGGCTTCTTTCAATACAGGAAGCATTTCCGGGGTTTTACTTAAAATAAATTCCGCATATTTGATAATCTGTTCAAAATACTGTTCCAGATCAATTTCTTCATCTAAAAGTTCCTGTGCTTTCGCACTTGCAGCCTTCGCAACCGTAAGGATTGTTCCCTCCTTCGGTTTCATAACGGCCTTATAAGCAGTAGTAACCGCACGATCCATAGCAGCTGCTACAACATATTTATCAATTTCCTCGACATCTTCCAGTTCTTTTGAGAAGCCTCTGCAAAGCTGGGAAAGAATAACACCAGAGTTTCCACGAGCACCTCTTAAAGTACCCTGCGCCATGGTTTTTCCAACTTCTGCGATTGTTGCGTCAGCGGATAATTTTTCCAGCTCTTTTACAGCATTACGTACCGTTAAAGTCATATTTGTTCCGGTATCACCATCAGGAACAGGGAAAACGTTTAATTCGTTAATCCATTCTTTCTGCTTCTCTAAATTTTTCGCTCCTGCCAGAAACATCACTTTCAGTATTCTGGCATCAATAGAATTTGTCATGACGAACATCCTCCTTAATCAATAACCCGAACACCTTCAACGATGACGTTGATTTTCTTTACAGTAAATCCCGTAGCCTGCTCTAATTTATACTTAACAGCTTCAACCAGATTTTCCGAAATGGTTGAAATAGATACTCCATATGCAACAATTACATGGAAATCAATAAATAATTCATTATTTTCAACTTCTACCTTAACACCTTTTGCGATGCTGTTTCTGGTAAGAAGTTTAACAATACCGTCTCTTTTACTTAAAGCTGCCATTCCAACGATGCCAAAACATTCAACGGCAGTAAGACCGGCCATTTTGGCGATAACACTATTATCAATTACTATTCTTCCGAAATCCGTAGAATAATTACCTCTCATATTAGGCCTCCGTTCATATACAATTACACAAAAATAAAGACACAGTCTTTGCTGTAATTTATCTGTGAATTATAAACTAAATTTAAATAAATTTAAATAAAAATCTCTTATTTCATAAAATGTTCAATATTACAATTTATGCTTGCAAAACTGATTTTTATTTGTTAGAATATTGGACGTGCTGTAAAGCAAAGCATTCTGAAAAGGAGGTGCAATTAATATGGCAAAGTGTGATATTTGTGGTAAAGGCGTTCATTTTGGTAATGCAGTTAGTCACTCACATAGAAGATCAAACAAGATTTGGAAATCAAACATTAAGTCTGTAAAAGTTAAAACAGCTGGTGGCAGTGCAAAAACAATGCATGTTTGTACTTCCTGCTTAAAATCTGGAAAAGTTGAAAGAGCTTAATAAAATGTAAGCTGACGAGAACCGAGAAATCGGTTCTCTTTTTTTTGCGCAAATGAGCGAAGCGAGCTGACCGCTGAGCGGAATTAAACTTCTACTCTAATTAATAAATAATAGGTGGAATAAAGAAAAAAACTGTATATAATAAGTATAATTATATTTAAATCAGGAGGAATTATTATGCCATTAGTAACATCAAAAGAAATGTTTGAAAAAGCTTACAAAGGCGGATATGCCATTGGTGCTTTCAACGTAAACAACATGGAAATCATTCAGGGAATCACAGA
>JAZUGA010000136.1:0-2075 GCA_045640945.1 Lachnospiraceae bacterium
GAGATAAAAAACCTATTATTATGGACATTAATGACCAGTCCTTGAATATTCAGATGAAATCTTCTCTCGGAAGCATGAATGAAAGTATTTCCATTAACAAAACAATCGGTAATACCCTGAAGATTGGATTTAATCCGAAGTTTTTGATTGATGTATTGAAAGTAATCGATGAAGAAGAAATTGATATTTACATGATCAGTTCCAAAGCACCCTGCTTTATTAAAGACAAAGAAGGAAGCTACTTCTATCTTATACTTCCTGTTAACTTTATTTCCGCAGAATAATTATTGTAAGGTATCGTGATGGAAGAATTAGTCTTAAGAGAAGAATTTATTAAGCTTGGTCAGGCAATCAAAGCAGTCGGTTTTGTAGAAAGCGGCGTGGAAGCCAAAGAGGTAATTCAGGAAGGTCTTGTTTCTGTAAACGGAGAACCTGATTTAAGACGCGGAAGAAAATTATACGCCGGCGACGAAGTTGAATTTGAAGGTAAAAAGCTGAAAATTACTAAATAATTTTTACGGGTGAATTTATGATAATTCAATCTCTGGAATTAACGGATTTCAGAAATTATCAAAATGTACAGGTTTCTTTTGACTCCGGAACGAACGTCCTTTTTGGCGACAATGCTCAGGGAAAGACGAATATTCTGGAAGCTATATATCTTTGTGCGACGACCAAATCACACAAAGGAAGTAAAGACAAAGAAATAGTCAATTTTGATTCGGAAGAAGGTCATATCAGAGCTGAAGTTTATAAAAAAGAGCTTGTTGAACAGATTGATATGCATCTTCGTAAAAATAAAACAAAGATCATTGCAATTAACGGCCGTAAGATATCAAAGGCAGCAGAGCTTCTCGGATTGATTAACGTAGTTTTTTTCTCTCCGGAAGATTTGTGTATTGTAAAAAACGGACCGAGTGAACGCAGACGATTTGTTGATATGGAATTGTGTCAGCTCGACAGTTTTTATCTGTATAATCTGTCCAGCTATAACAAGATAATAAATCAGAGAAATATACTGCTCAAAGATTTATACAGTCATTCCGAATTAAGGGATACATTGCATATTTGGGACTCCCAGCTGCTCAATTACGGAAGCAAGGTTATGGAAAGAAGGCGTCTTTTCACCGAGCAGATGAATGAAATACTGGAAGAGATTCATTACAAGCTTTCCGGATCGAAAGAAAAGCTGGTTATGGAATATTTGCCGCAGGTTTCGGAAGAGAATTTTGAAGAAGAATTAAGAAACAGCCAGGAACGCGACATTAGAATGAAACAGTCTTCGGTCGGACCGCACCGGGATGATTTTATTTTTTGCATCAATGGTATTGATGTAAGAAGGTTCGGTTCTCAGGGACAGCAGCGTACGGTTGCTCTTTCGTTAAAACTGGCTGAAATAGAATTGGTTAAAAGAGTTACAAAAGAGAATCCTGTTCTTTTACTTGATGACGTTTTGTCTGAGCTTGACAGTAACAGACAGAAATATCTGCTCGAAAGTATAGGTAGTATTCAGACTATCATTACCTGTACGGGATTGGACGAATTCGTTCAGAATAATTTTCAGATAAATAAATTGCTGAAAGTGGTAAACGGAACAATTATTGATGATAATTAATTCTCTGACAGATGGAGGACAAAATGGAAAATAAAAACAATAATTATGGTGGAGACGAGATACAGATACTGGAAGGTCTTGAAGCTGTTCGTAAAAGACCCGGTATGTACATCGGTACTACTGCTTCCAGAGGACTGCATCATTTGGTTTATGAAATAGTTGATAATTCTGTAGATGAAGCATTGGCAGGTTTTTGTGATCATATTGAGGTTATTATCAATAAAGACGGAACCGTTACGGTTATTGATAACGGTCGAGGAATTCCGGTTGGATTAAATCACAAAGCAGGTAAGCCGGCAGTTGAAGTTGTATTTACGGTACTTCATGCAGGCGGTAAGTTTGGTGGTGGAGGTTACAAGATTTCCGGTGGTCTTCACGGTGTTGGTGCTTCCGTTGTTAATGCTCTTTCTAACTGGCTGGAAGTAGAAATCTAAGTCGGAGGCCAAGCGGTCTTAGGAAG
>JAZUGA010000137.1:0-2906 GCA_045640945.1 Lachnospiraceae bacterium
GGAATTCCGCTTGGCATCATGACGGTGGAAAGAAGGGCATCCATTCCGTCAAGGACAGAACCTTTGCAAGGAATTCCGATTACCGGTAAGGTGGTGTTCGCAGCGATTGCTCCTGCTAAATGGGCTGCCATTCCGGCGGCAGCAATAATAGCGCCAAAGCCGTTTGCTCTTGCATTCAAAGCGAAGTCTCTGGCTTCTACAGGAGTTCTGTGTGCGGAGTAAACATGAGCTTCATAAGGAATTCCTAATTCTTCCAGCATGTCCATGGCTTTCTGGACGATTGGCAGGTCTGAATCACTTCCCATGATAATTCCGACTTTTTTCATTTTACTTTCCTCCCTTATTTCACCGGTGTGTTGTCTTTCTGGATAACATCATGTGCTCCGCCTTCTACGATACTTGTAGCAGAAACCAGAGTCAGTTTTGCTTTCTGCTGAAGTTCTGGAATGGTTAAAGCACCACAGTTGCACATGGTGGATTTTACTTTGCTTAAGGAAAGAGCTACGTTGTCTTTCAGGCTGCCTGCGTAAGGAACGTAGGAGTCAACGCCTTCTTCGAAGGAAAGCTTTGCATCGCCGCCTAAATCGTAACGCTGCCAGTTGCGGGCTCTTGCAGAACCTTCGCCCCAGTACTCTTTGTAATAAGTTCCGTTAATGCTTACTTTGTTGGTAGGGCTTTCGTCGAATCTTGCGAAATATCTTCCTAACATCATAAAGTCAGCGCCCATCGCTAAAGCTAAGGTCATATGATGGTCGTAAACGATACCACCGTCAGAGCATACTGGAATGTAAATGCCAGTCTCTTCGAAGTAACGATTTCTTTCTGCACAAACATCAATGAGCGCGGTAGCCTGGCCACGGCCGATGCCCTTAGTCTCACGGGTGATACAAATAGAACCACCACCGATACCAACTTTAATGAAGTCAGCGCCGCACTCTGCCAGGAAACGGAAACCGTCAGCGTCTACAACGTTACCAGCGCCGACCTTTACGGTGTCGCCGTAGTTTTCGCGGATCCATCCGATGGTACGTTTCTGCCACTCGGAGAAGCCTTCGGAAGAGTCGATACAAAGAACGTCCGCGCCAGCTTCTAATAAAGCAGGTACACGTTCTGCGTAGTCTCTGGTATTGATACCAGCACCAACGATAAATCTCTTCGTGCTGTCTAATAATTCGTTTGGATTTTGTTTATGTGAATCGTAGTCTTTGCGGAAGACGAAATAGCAGAGTTTGCCGTCTTCGCTGACGATAGGTAAAGCGTTCAGCTTGTGATCCCAGATGATGTCGTTCGCTTCCTTCAGGCTGGTTCCTTCCGGAGCAGTGATCAGTTTTTCTCTTGGTGTCATAAAGTCTTTGACTTTGCAGGTAAGTTCCATACGGCTTACTCTGTAGTCACGGCTGGTAACAAGTCCAACCAGTCTTCCGTTCTGGGTACCATCTTCGGTAACAGCCATGGTGGAATGGCCAGTAGCCTCTTTCAAGGCAATAACATCTTTCAGAGTGTCTTCCGGGCTAAGGTTGGAATCGCTAGGTACAAATCCTGCCTTGTAATTCTTAGCGCGGTTGACCATGGCAGCCTCTTCCTCGATGGTCTGAGAGCCATAGATGAAGGATACGCCTCCTTCTTTTGCCAGGGCAACAGCCAGAGCATCTCCTGAAACGGACTGCATGATTGCAGATACCATAGGGATGTTCAAAGATATTGCTGGTTCTTCGCCTTTTTTGTATTTAACTAACGGTGTTTTTAAACTAACGTTGGCCGGTATGCATTCTGCGCTGGAGTACCCCGGAATTAACAGATACTCGTTAAAAGTATGCGACGGCTCATTAATGAAGCTTGCCATATTTTCCCTCCTTAATTCATAGTTGTTTGAATTTTATCACAGCCTTTTTAAGGGTACAACGGACAAGGTATACAAACTTTTTTTATTTTTTCGCAAATAATATAAAAAAGGACCAAAAAGGGATTGAAGGCAGCTGAAAATAGGTTCGCCGCCCAGCTTAAAATTGCATAAAAAGAGAAAAAGATATATAGTATTTTTAGGCGTTGAACCGCACGTTTTTGAAATGTCGCAACTGCCGAAATTCCAAAGTTGAGAAAGAGAAAAAATCATGTTTTTAGCATCTGGTTGGAAAGATTATGAAGTTATTGATACCTGTGCCGGCGAGAAACTGGAACGCTGGGGAAAATACGTTCTCCTTCGTCCGGATCCGCAGGTAATCTGGAATACAAAAAAGCAGGTTCTGGAGTGGAAAAATTTAAATGCCCACTACCACCGCTCTGCCAAAGGCGGCGGCGAATGGGAGTTCTTCTCTTTACCGGAACAATGGCAGATTCATTATGACTTACAGGGATTAAAAGACGGTCGTTTAACCTTCAACTTAAAGCCGTTTAGTTTTAAGCACACCGGCCTTTTCCCGGAACAGGCAGTGAACTGGCAATGGTGTTCGGATTTGATTGCAGGCGAAATCGCTATGGGTCGGAAAAAGCCGGGGGAAATTAAAGTCTTAAATCTCTTCGCATATACCGGTGGCGCTACTTGTGCTTGTGCCAAAGCGGGAGCTCATGTAACCCATGTAGACGCTTCCAAGGGCATGGTTGCCTGGGCGAAAGAAAACGCCAAAGACTCTGGTATTGCAGACGAAAGACTTCGCTGGCTGGTGGATGATTGTCAGAAGTTCGTGGAGAGGGAAATCCGCCGTGGCAATAAATACGATGCCATTATTATGGACCCTCCATCCTACGGCCGTGGACCAAAAGGCGAAATCTGGAAGATGGAAGATAATATTTTTGAATTCATCAAACTCTGCGCCCAGGTTCTGAAAAAGGACGCTCTCTTCTTCCTGATCAACTCCTACACTACCGGTCTTCAGCCTGCAGTATTGACTTATATGCTGGAGACGGTT
>JAZUGA010000138.1:0-4496 GCA_045640945.1 Lachnospiraceae bacterium
CAGCCATTGCTATGATTGACGAAGAACAGCAGGAAGGCATCCATCGTCTCTTCGATCAGCTGTCCGATTTCTATTGCCAGTACTTCACAGAAATGAAGAAATACTTCGACTTCGATATGGTTCAGGTTCATGACGACTGGGGTCATCAGCACAGCACCTTCTTCTCACCAGACACTGCACGTGAGATGATCGGGCCTTACTTCAAGAAAGTTGCAGATTGCGTACATGGACTGGGAATGAAATTCGAACTTCATAGCTGCGGCAAGAACGGTCCTATGGTTCCTGTTTACATTGAGATGGGCATCGACCTTTGGGCTCCACAGCTCATGAACGATGTTTACGCTCTGGCTCAGCAGTACAAAGGTTCTGGCCTGTACTTCGGAATTCACGAGACACCGAAGTTCCGCGAAGGCATCACCGACGAGGAAGTAATCCAGCTGGCACATGAGTGGGTTGACAAATGGGCTCCTCTGGATACCATCGGATACCTGATGATGGGCTTCCCAGATCTGTTCAAAGAAGAAATCATTTCTTACTCAAAGAAATATTTTGCAAAATAATTAATGCGAGCGCGAGGCGCTGCGAAGACGTGAGGCGCTGCGAAGGCGCGAGGCGCTGCGAAGGCGCGAGCCGCTGCGAAGACGTGATTCGCTGCGAAGACGTGAGGCGCTGCGAAGGCGCGAGGCGCTGCATGAATTAAAAATTAAGGGGAACCTGACGGTTCCCCTTTTTAAAAACACATGTGTTTATGCATATTCATGTTCTTCTTCGTGTTTTCTTCTTCAAAAACGACTTTTAAATTCTCGTCGGGCGCTCATTCAAGCAATTTATCCAATAAAAGGCTTTTTTCATTTATCACGGATATTTTATTCGCTGATTTTAAGCAAAACTATCCGCCACAAAGACGTTCGCTTTTTTACGGATACTAAAAACGACTTTTTCACATAAAAACTATCCGTAGGTCACGAATGTTCTTCTACATGGATACTTTTTGCCATTAGCAGGTCTTTTTGTTATCCGTATATGTTGATTAACGTCTGGTACGGATAGTCCATGATCTTAACTATCCGCTATATAAAAAGATGCAGAAATACGAGCACTTTTCTGTCACAATCTATCTCAAATTTCCCAGAACGAAGTCTTTCACGACGCCAAAGAATTCGCGAGCGGCATTGTTCGGCAGATAAAGCGCGCGCGAGGTTGAAGAAATACCGCTGACGGCGACATTCGTAATGCCCTCCCTCTGCGTATAGGCTTTCGCGATATGCAGAGAGCGGAACATATGAAAGTTGTTGGTCACGATGCCGAGAGTGATTTTCTCATCTTGCGAAGACGAAGTGTTTACAAGAGTTTCACCGCTAGTCTGTGTTGACGTACTTTCGCTGTCAGACAGTGGCTCTCTCGCCTCGATGATTTCCATCGTATACTTTATGTTCCCTGTGGTGTTCTCCGCTAAGTCTTCACGGATGATGCGCTCGGACGGAATGCCTTGCTGCTCTAAGTAGCGGGCCATGCCCTCGGCCTCCGTAAAAGGCTCGTTGAAGCCTTGGGCGCCGGACACGATGCACACCGTCTCCGGATTTTTGTTCAGATAATCAATGGCCGCGTCCAGACGATACTTTAAGACCACGCTTGGGCCATAGTCATGGACTTGAGCGCCGAGAACAACAATATAGTCCAGACCCTTGGGGCTTTTAGCTCTGAAACCAGAGATGACCAAGCCTTCGATGGCTGCGAAAAAGATGCAGCCCACAATGACACAGATAATGAAAATCCGTTTCAGGACTTTCGGAAGGATCGTCCACCAATGAAAGCGGACCGCAACCGCAAAAAGGGCGAACACTGCTGCCAGCACAAACCAGAAGATGAAAAACAGGCCTCCGGAATGCAGCGACGCAATCATGATGCCATAAACAAAACATATTACTGATAAGATGACCCAAAGGATTAGCATATCTGTCTCTGTTTATTCAAATGGAAAACTATAATCTAATTTCAATTCATCCCGGAGACCAATCAGTTCCTTCTGAATAGCCTCGCCTACCGGAACGCCCTTGTCCTTGCGCTCCATCCAAGCTAAGTACTCCTTCTCTCCGGCGGTGTAAATGCGCTCCGCATCTGGCGCCTTTTTCGAATCCCGCAGGCCTCTGCAGATACCACCAGCCGTCTCCTTAAAAGTATCCAATCCCATAAAGAATTCCGGATTAATAACGAAGAAGAAATGGCCCAGATGATACATGCTCTGGTTGCCGTTTTCATCCGTTCCATTCAAGGCTTTCATAAACGGTCCGCCTACTAAGGCTGCAGACAAAATCTCAACAACGGTGGTGAAGCCGTATCCCTTGTAACCGCCAGTAGTTTCGCCTAATCCGCCTAACGGAAGAAGAGCTGCCTCTCCTGTCCGAAGGTCTTTCAAAATCCGGCCAGAATCCGTAACGGTTTCGCCTTGATTATTTACAACCAGTCCGTCTGGAGTCGCCTTCCCCTGACGTTCATAAAATTCAATTTTACCGTTTTGCACGATGGAAGTAGCCGCATCAAAATTAAACGGAAACTCCTCGTCGGTGGGCATAGTAAAGGTCAAAGGATTGGTTCCCATCATAGGCTCCACACCGAAGGTTGGAGCTACCGAAGGGCGTGCGTTGGTGCCGGTAATACCGATCATGCCCGCCTCCTCTGCCATGCCCGTCCAATATCCAGCGATGCCGTAATGAGTCGAATTCTTAATCGCGCCGCCAGCCATGCCATAAACCTTGGCCTTTTCAATCAGCATCTCCATCATCTTGTGAGACGCTACCATGCCCATGCCATCATGAGCATCCATAACTACCGTGGTCGGGGTTTCCTTCACGATTTCGATTTCCGTCACTGGTTTCAGGGTTCCATTCTTAATCCGATCCAGATAAATCGGTTTGAAACGGTTACAGCCATGGCTTTCGATGCCGCGTCGGTCCGACTCTAAAAGCACGTCGGCGCAGATCTTCGCGTCTGCTTCCGGCACGCCGTACTTTACAAAAACGTCTATCATAAAATTGTTCATCAGTTCCCATGAAACATAAGGTCGGGTCTCCAAAACAATTCCTCCTGTTGTTATCTATTTTCCAAAGCTTCCCAATAGTTCTCGCACTTCTGCACGTGGGAGTTTTTTCTCTACATAGTTTCCGAAATCTACTGGCAGAATAAACGTGATTTCGTCGCCGGCATTTTTCTTGTCTAAAGCCATGATTTCGTTCCAACGGTCTGGGTCTACAACCAACGAAGCTGCTACAAAGTCTCCATCAGACGCAGACGACTCGTTCTCCGCGCTCATTAACAATCCGCAGGCGGTAACTTCCGCTTGCAGCATTTCCAAAAGAGACTCTTTGCAAAGTCCCAGTTTCACAGCCATAGCTGCCTCAATCAAAAGTCCGTTGGCAACCGCTTTGCCATGAGGGATGGAATAACCGCTAGCCTTTTCGATGCAATGGCCTACCGTATGGCCTGCGTTCAAAACGTTACGGATTCCCTTTTTATCCAATTCGTCTTCGCCGACGATTTTACTTTTATATTCAATGCAGGCGGTAATGATTTCTTCGAGTGCGTCGTCCGAAGGAGCCGATTCCTCGTCAGAAGCAGTACTAGAGCTCGCGCCAGCCAAGCTTGCTCCTCCAGCCAGCACCTCAGAAAATCCCAGGCCTGCAATAGCGTCCGTCTTAATCACTTCGCCCAGGCCTTCTGCAAAAACTTCTGATGGCAAAGTCTCTAAAGCGTCCAAATCACAAATTACCGAAATCGGTTGCCAAAACGCACCGGCGAGATTCTTTCCTTTCTCCAAATCGACCGCTGTCTTTCCTCCAACCGAAGAATCTACCATGGCCAGTAACGTGGTCGGCACCTGAACGTAATCGATGCCGCGCATGTAAACCGAAGCCGCGAAGCCAGCCAGATCTCCTACCACGCCTCCGCCAAGAGCGATCATCACATCGCCTCTTTGCAAGCCGCTTTCTGCCAAAAAGTTCAGCACGCTCTCCAGGGTCGAAAAGTTCTTGCTTTGTTCCCCTGCTGGGAAAGCAAAATTACGAACCGTAAAGCCTGCGTTCGCAAGGCTCTCTATAACGCGGTCGCCATATAAAGCGAATACTGTGGCGTCCGAAATAACCGCCGCTTTCAAAGCACCGCTTACCGTGCGAACCAGAGGCCCTATTTCGCCCAATAAGCCCCGTCCTACGTTTACGCTATATTCTTTTTCAACGTTTACACGTATCGTCTTCATTGCCAAATTCGTGCGCGTAGCTCGCGCTTTATCGTGAAAAGCTGTCCGCTTTCCTATCCGCGCTAAATACTAGCTTTACACGCCACCGTCTTCTTTACAGCGGCAACTAATTCCTTCAACTCTGCTCCGTTCAGCTGCTGCTCAGCGTCCGAAAGGGCCTTACATGGCTCCGGATGCATCTCAATCTCCAGACCGTCTGCGCCCGCCATAACTGCTGCCAGGCTCATAGGCTGAATCATCTCCC
>JAZUGA010000139.1:0-2562 GCA_045640945.1 Lachnospiraceae bacterium
CCGCCGCCCGGGCAACGTTCTTCGAACGGTATCCGTGCCCTAATTCAAGAATAATCTGCAAATATATTTGCGATTATTCTTGACCTAGGCCCGGGCATAAGTCGGAGGCCAAGCGGTCTTAGGAAGACAAATTATTGTGCCAACTCCTTGGCTCACAGAACGACATGGCTACGATCCGACTTCCGCCGCCCGGGCAACGTTCTTCGAACGGTATCCGTGCCCTAATTCAAGAATAATCTGCAAATATATTTGCGATTATTCTTGACCTAGGCCCGGGCATCCTTCGGATGACGCCCGCTCGCGGCCGCTGGCCTCAATTCGCACAAAAAAATGTTTTGCAAACATTCTGCAAAACATCACATTAATCAAGTCTATAACCTTTAATGTCAGAAAGCGCTCCACTAATGTGACAGTCCGTTACATATTCTCCAACGGCCCAACTCCGGTTCCTTAAGGTCTCCCCTTTGTTTCGGCGATATTCCCTTTCAGCCTCCGCAGCACCTTACTGCCTTGTGCAAAAGTCTACTGATGAATACCGCACCTCTATTCTGCATAACAATATTTATTTGGACTAAATTGTAAGGCCCATAGGTTTTTCTGTCAACTCTTTATTGCAGGAAAATCATATTTTTAAAGGGTTTATCCATATTTTTTATTGAAGAGAAAGTATTTTTGCGTTGCGTTACGCTTTTTTAAGAATTAAAATCAGTATAAAGAAATAATATTGGAGGTATTCATATGTATTACAACAACTTTCAGGAGAAAAAGTTATCGAACCTGGGTTTCGGCGCAATGCGTCTTCCGGTAATCGATGGGGAATCAGCCAATATCGATAAAGAACTTACTGCTAAAATGATTGCTTACGCTATTGATAACGGTGTGAACTATTTTGATACCGCATGGCCATATCATGGTGGAAATTCCGAACTGGTAGTCGGAGAACTGTTAAAGAACTACCCTAGAGATTCTTTCAACGTTGCTACAAAGTTCCCTTCCTTCTCACCAGAGAACTTTGAAAAGAAAGAAGAAATTTTCGCAAAACAGCTGGAAAAACTTCAGGTGGAATATTTTGATTTCTATCTTCTTCATAATGTAAACGACGGCAACATCGCCAACTTCCTTAATCCGGACTATGGCGTAGTGGAATATATGGTTGAGCAGAAAAAAGCCGGCAAGATCAAACATTTAGGTTTCTCCTGCCACGCTTCCAACAAGAACTTCCTGAAGTTCTTAGACGCTTATGGCGACGTTATGGAATTCTGCCAGATTCAGCTGAACTGGGTTGACTGGGATTTTCAGGATGCGAAAGTTAAAGTAGAAGAACTGCAGAAGAGAAATATTCCAATCTGGGTTATGGAGCCGATCCGTGGTGGCAAATTAGCTACCATTCCAGAAGACTTAATGGAAAAACTGAACGCATACCGTCCAGGTCTGAACGCTCCAGAATGGTGCTTCCGTTTCCTTCAGGCCATTCCTGGCGTAACCGTTATTCTTTCCGGTATGAGCAACTTTGAACAGGTAGAAGACAATGTTCGTATTTTCAATACCAACGAACCTGTCAGCGAGGAAGAAAAAGAACTTCTCCTGCAAGTTGCAAAAGACTACCTTGGAAGAACTTCTCTTCCATGTACCGCATGCAGATACTGCACAGGCAACTGCCCACAGAGTATCGATATTCCTACCGTTATCGAATATTATAATGAATCTGCTTTCAACGGCAGCCCAAGCTTCCAGATGATTTCCTACATCAACGGTCTTCCAGAGGGAATGAAACCTCAGGATTGCCTCGGATGTCAGGCTTGCGAAGGTGCCTGCCCACAGAACATTGAAATCGCTGCCATGATGGAAAAAATCAAAGACATGCTGGCAAAAAAGTAAAATAGAATAACACTACAATAAACAACATTAAAGGCATATACACCCCTCCTTCCGAAAACCAACATGTTTTCTACAGGAGGCTGTATATGCCTTTTCATTTACTTTTCTGTATTATTCTATTTTACTTTCGCAACCAGTTCTCCGGATGGATCCACATCAATGACAATGACATCGTCGGTTTTCAAGTCTCCCTCCAGAATCAGTCTTGCTGCTAAGGTAGTTACGTTTTTCGTCAGATATCTCTTCAGCGGTCTGGCGCCGTAGGCCGGGTCAAAGGACCGGTCTGCAACTAAAACTCTTGCTGCCTCTGTCAATTCTACAGACAGTTCTTTTTCTGCTATCAACCGGTTAATTTCATCTAACTGAAGGTCAATGATAGAAGAAATATTATCTTTCGTCAATGGCTTGAACATGATGATTTCATCCAAGCGGTTCAGGAATTCCGGGCGGAAGCTGGCTCTTAACTGATTCATGACCAGTTCACTGGCTACTTCGGAAATTTCGCCCTCTTCATTAATGCCATCTAACAGGAACTGGGAGCCTAAGTTGCTGGTCATAATAAGAATGGTATTCTTAAAGTCTACGGTTCTTCCCTGAGAATCGGTAATTCGTCCATCATCCAATACCTGAAGGAGTACGTTAAATACATCCGGATGAGCCTTTTCTACTTCGTCAAAAAGTACA
>JAZUGA010000140.1:0-3622 GCA_045640945.1 Lachnospiraceae bacterium
CTGCAAAAGAGTATGCAGTTCGGGGAGAGGAGTGTCTGATTACGGCAAAGCTTCAGACTTCCGGAAAGGGAAGATATGACCGGACTTTTGCAAGCAATGAGGGAGGCCTTTATATGAGCGCCTGCCTGAAAGTGAGCCGTCAGACTCTGGACAATATCACAAAAGAAGCAGAAGAAGACAGCAGGGCAGTTTTCCAGTTGGGAGAACGGCTTCTTCAGTATCCGATTCAGGCCGGAGAGGCAGTGAAAGCTGCCTTAGATAAATTGTATGGGGAAGAGTTCGAAATAAAACTGCCCAATGATATTTTACTGAAAGGGAAAAAGGTCTGCGGAATCCTTATGGAAGCGGTTCACCACGACGAAGAAATCTTCCTGATTTTCGGTATTGGAGTGAATCTGGAGAATGAAATACCGGAAGAACTGGTGAATGCCGGTAATATAAAAAACTTAACCGGAAAGTCTGTAGAACCGGAAATTCTTTGTGCGGAAATCATAAAAAATCTGTATAAAATATTGTAATTTATACTAAATTTCGCAACCATCTGGAAAGAATTTTCTGTAATTATTTAATTGTTTTTCGCTATGAACAACATGTCGTTCGTGTTAGAATACAATAGACAAGCTATAAGCACCAATTTTGGAGGACAAAATGGAAACAAAAAGAATTAAAAAAGTACTTGTTGCGAACCGAGGCGAAATTGCTACTCGTGTTATCAGAGCCTGCTATGATTTAGGCCTGAACACAGTTGCGATTTACTCAAAAGAGGATATTTATAGCGAACATCGTATTAAAGCAGATGAGGCTTACATGATCGGTGAAAGCTTAAGCCCTTTGGGTGCATATCTTGCTATTGATGAAATCGTGGATTTAGCAAAGAGAAAAAACGTTGATGCAATTCACCCAGGTTATGGCTTCTTAGCAGAAAATGCAGATTTTGCAAAAGCCTGTGAAGATGCAGGCATCATTTTCATCGGACCAAACTCCACAGTTCTTGGACAGATGGGAGATAAACTTTCTGCAAAGGAAATGGCATTAAAATGTAATGTGCCTACGATTCCTGGAAGTAAAGAACCTTTGAAGGATGCTGACGAAGCTTTGGCAAAAGCCATTGAATATGGATTCCCGATTATTCTGAAGGCTGCTGCTGGCGGCGGTGGCAGAGGTATGAGAAGCTGCTTCAGTGAAGAAGAAGTAAAACCTGCCTTTGAACTGGTTCAGTCCGAAGCAAGAAAAGCTTTCGGTAACGATAATATTTTTATTGAGAAATTCCTTGTTGAGCCGAAACATATTGAGGTTCAGATTTTAGCTGATAAATATGGTCATACCGTTCATTTATTTGAACGTGACTGCTCTTTACAGAGAAGATACCAGAAAGTAGTAGAATTTACTCCTGCATGGTCTCTTTCCAAAGATATTCGTGATTCTATCTGCGCAGATGCAGTAAAAATTGCAGAAGAAGTTAATTATGAAAATGCTGGTACCGTTGAGTTCCTGGTGGATCAGGCTAGCGGAAAGCATTACTTCATCGAAATGAACCCTGGTATCCAGGTTGAACATACCGTAACCGAAATGGTAACGGGTATCGACTTAGTTCGTGCTCAGATTCTGGTAGCTGATGGAGCGCCTCTTTCCGATCCGATGATTGGTATCGAGAGCCAGGAAGATGTTACTGCTCGTGGCTTTGCAATCCAGTGCCGTATCACTACGGAAGACCCTGCCAATAATTTTGCTCCGGACACAGGAAAGATTACGGCTTACCGTTCTTCTGGCGGTAATGGCGTACGTTTAGATGGTGCGAATACCTATGTTGGCTCTGTAATTACTCCTTACTATGACAGCCTTCTTGTTAAGGTTACCTGCTTTGATGCTACTTTTTCCGGAGCAGTTCGTAAGGCTCTCCGTGCGATTACAGAAACAACCATTCGTGGTGTTAAAACCAATGTTGGTTTCTTAAGTAATATTCTTACCAATGATGTTTTCCTCAGTGGTAAATGTTATACAAAATTTATTGATGATACTCCGGAATTATTCAACTTACCAGGCAGCAAGGACAGAGCTACCCGTATGCTGAAATATATTGGTAACATCGTAGTGAATGATCCTACTGCAGGCCGTAAGCTTTACGATACTCCTCGTTTTGTAGAGACGTCTGGTCAGCCACCGAAAGCTGGATTGAAACAGCTCTTGGATGAAAAAGGTCCGGAAGCAGTCCGGGATTGGGTTCTTGACCAAAAGAAATTGCTTGTTACTGATACAACCATGCGTGATGCACATCAGAGCTTATTAGCAACCCGTGTACGTACCAGAGATATGGTAAAGGGTGCGGATGCTATGGCGGAAATTCTTGCCGATGCTTTCTCCTTTGAGATGTGGGGCGGTGCTACTTTTGATACTGCTTACCGTTTCCTGTATGAAGATCCATGGGAAAGACTGGATTGGCTCAGAGAAGCTATTCCAAACGTTATGTTCCAGATGCTGCTCCGTGGTTCCAACCTTCTTGGATATTCAAGCTATCCAGACAATCAGGTTCGTAAGTTTATCGAAGAGAGTGCAAAAGGCGGCATCGACGTATTCCGTGTATTTGATTCCCTGAACTGGATTCCAAACATGGAAGTTGCTATGGATGAGGTTCTGAAACAGAATAAGATTCTGGAAGCTACCATGTGCTATACCGGAGACGTTTCTGATCCGAGAAAAGACAGATACACTCTGGAATATTATGTAAATATGGCGAAGGAATTAGAAAAACGTGGCGCTCATACCTTATGTATTAAGGATATGTCCGGCCTTCTGAAACCTTACGCTGCTAAGAAGCTGATCAAAGCCCTGAAGGATGAAATCGGTATTCCAATCCATCTTCATACCCATGATACTTCCGGTACTCAGGTTGCTTCCTGCCTGATGGCAGCAGAAGCCGGCGTAGATATTGTCGATCTGGCAATTTCTTCCATGTCCGGACTGACCAGCCAGCCGTCTATGAACTCCGTTGTTTCGGCACTGAAAGGAACGGAAAGAGATACGGGTCTGAATATTCATCAGTTAGAGCCGTTAAGCGAGTACTGGGAAGACATCCGTCTCCGTTACGATTCCTTCGAATCCGAACTGAAGACTCCATTAACCGATATTTATCGTTATGAAATTCCTGGCGGACAGTATACAAACCTTCGTCCACAGGTACAGAGCTTAGGTTTAGGCCATAGATTCAACGAAGTAAGAGAAATGTTCGTAACCGTTAACCAGATGTTGGGAGATATTGTAAAGGTTACTCCTTCTTCTAAGATGGTTGGCGACCTTGCAATTTTCATGGTTCAGAATGAGCTGACTCCGGAAAATATCGTGGAAAGAGGCGCAGGACTTGCATTCCCAGATAGCGTTGTAAGCTACTTCAAGGGCATGATGGGTCAGCCGACCTGGGGATTCCCAGAAGATATCCAGAAGGTCGTATTAAAGGGCGAAGAGCCAATTACCTGCCGCCCTGGCGATCTGTTAGAGCCTATCAATTTTGAATCCGTTCATGACCATCTGAAGGAATTTAAAGATGAAGACCAGATTACGGACAGAGATTTGGTAAGCTGGGTAATGTTCCCGAAGGTTGTAGAAGATTTCTACAAGAAGAGAAAAG
>JAZUGA010000141.1:0-4369 GCA_045640945.1 Lachnospiraceae bacterium
TCTACACGAACATCGGCTGCCATTTTCGCCAATTCCTGGGTGGAAACGTTTTCACAGCAGTCCATGGCCTCATCAAAGGTCAAGCAGCCTTTCATGGAGAAGCCAACGGTGATGACATTTCTCAGGAACGGAAGGGCCTTACAGTGTAAAGCCTTTCCAGGCTTGGAGTCTTTAATCTCCGGGCAAAGTTCGTTGATAATTTCCTTGTAGTTGGAATCCAGGCAGCTGTCGATCATGATCAGCGTATGAGTATCGGACTGTCTTAAAAGATACTCTGCCTCATGGATTTTATAAGCCGTATTTACGGTTACTAAAACCGCACCGATTTTTGCTGCTGCCCAGAAGGAAATATACCAGGCAGGAATATTGGTCGCCCATACAGCTACTTTATAGCCTCTCTTTACGCCCAGGCTCATAAGAGCTCTTGCGAATCGGTCTACGTCCTCGCTGAATTCGCGATAGGTACGGGTATAATCTAAGGTTGTGTAACGGAACGCATACTGGTCCGGAAATTCAGCGGCCATGCGGTCCAGCACCTGTGGGAACGTAAGGGAAATCAGTTCATCTTTTCTCCAGACATACTGACCGGTTCCATCATGATTCAGGTATAAGGTCGGTTTCTTGCCACGGGTGTTTTCAAAGCGGCTCATATAGTTGCTGAAGTATGGAAGAATAATGCCCGGGTCTGCGAGACCTTTGATGTATTCCGGTTTCCATACCAGAGAAATAAAGCCGTTATAGTCAATGGAGCCTAAAGCCCGCATGAAATCGCTGATTGGGAAAGTTCCTTCTCCCGGAAGGTTGTAGCTTCCATCGTCGTTTACATCTCGTAAATGAACATGCTTGATGTAAGCTCCCAGGTTTGTGATGGTGTCGGAAGGGGTTTCAGACATTTCACGGTAAGTATGATGAGCATCCCATAATACAGCCAGATAATCGCTGGCGAAGAAGTTCATCAGACTGCGCAGTTTTGCAGAATCCGAATAAATTCCTTTTGTGGAAACTAAGATGGTGATTCCATATTTTTCTGCCTCAGGCAGCAGTTTTTCCACGTTGGCGTAAACAATCTCTTCCTGTTCCCGATCCGCCCTTACGGAAATATATGGGCATTTCAGGGCAGCAGTGATTCCCATAGTATCCACGATGGTCTTTATCGTTTCCGGATTGTCCTCGCTGATATCGAAAGACGTGTCGATACAAGGAACGCTCAGTTTTACGTTTCTTAAATAACGGGAAGTTGCCTGAATATTATATTCGTTTAAAGGACCGCCCTTTCCAATCAGTGCCTCGTATTTATGCACGTTGTAAAGTTCCAGTCCCTCATATTTCATTTCTAAAGTGGTGTCCACCAGTTCCTGCCAGGAAAGGCTGTACCACCCTCTTGCGGAGAAGGAAAGTCTCATTTTTCTTCCTCCTCGAAGACAATTTTATTTACCGCGTTGATATAAGCGCGGATGCCGCTACCAATGATGTCGGTAGAAATACCGCGGCCGGAGTACAGCTTTCCGCCGGAACGGAGACGTACAACGGTCTCGCCCATAGCCTCATGTCCTTCGGTTACGGATTTAATCTGGAAGTCATCCAGTTCAAAGTGTCTGCCTAAGATCTGTTCGATTGCCAGGAATGCGGCATCGATTGGACCATCGCCTAAGCAAACGCTTTCCAGAATCTTTCCGTCTTTGATCAATTTCATATGGGCACTTGCAGTGATTGCATTGCCGGAGTTGATGATGAAATTCTCGATAGTATAGGTGTCCGGAACCTGCATTGCTGCGGATGCAATAATGGCGTCTAATTCACGGGCACCAACCTGCTCCTTCTTCTGGGCAATGTTGGTAAAAGCGTCATAAACACGGACTGCGTCTTCATCGCTTAATTCATAACCCAGCTGGTTGGCTGCTGCCAGAACTGCTGCCATATCATCCTTTGCCGTCAGGAACATGCCCTCTTCTTCTCTTACGCCGAAGTCGAAAGGCGTGCGTCCGGAACGGGTAGTTTCACAGATTTCACGGATCTGTGAAATCACGCGCTGCATTTCCGTAGTTCTTACGTTTATGCTTGCATGAAAGCTATCGCCTCTTGCAGAAAGAACCGCTACGATTTTATCTAAATCGGTGGTCTTGCTGCCGGTAGCACAGGTCTTGATTTCGTCTGCACCAGCTCGGATGGCAGCCGCACTGCATGCGGTCGCCATGTAAAGATCGTTGGCGCATCTTACTCCTAAAGTAACGTTTTCCGGCACCATTTTTCTTACATCCGATATTTTTGCAAATACCTCGTCCGGAAGAAGACTGCCTTCTGCGTCACATACGGTAATGACACTTGCTCCTGCGCCGAGAGCTGCCTCAATAGCCTGGGAAAGGAAATCCTCCTCGCTGCGGGCAGCATCCTCTGCGATAAATTCAACATTTTCGGTAAACTCCCTGCAGGCGCTGACCGCTTCTTTAATCAGCTCTAAAACCTGAGCCGGTTTTCTGCGGCAGATATATTCCATCTGAACCGTGCTTACCGGAATAACAACCTGCAGTCTGTAAGACGGAGCGTCCTTCAGTGCAGCGGCTGCTTTGGCTGCACTTTCCTTATTTTCAGGGTCCACAAGAACCGCGATAGCAGATTGCTTTACCGCGGTAGAGATGGCCTTAATAAGCAGGCTGTCGGTCTTTTCGTTTGTGATGGCCCCTGCTTCAATTACATCCACGTGTAGTCGGTCTAACAGCTTGGCGAGTTCTAATTTCTCGCGGAAATTCAGGGTGTTATGCCCGGAATCAAGTGCTGTATTTAAGGTAACGTCACTAATACGGATGTTTTTCATTGGATTTTGCTCCTCGATTATTTGTTCAGGTAATATTCAAAAGCCTTAATGTTCATGGCAAGGAATCTTTCCTTACGGCCGGAGAACATGTGCTCGATTTCTTTACGGATGGTTTCCGCGTCTACAACATTGGTCTCTTTCAGGATAGCGCCTAACATAACCATGTTTGCAGCCTTTTCGCTGCCAAGCTCTGCTGCCATATCATTGGCTGCAACTTTTACGCTTTTCACGTCCGTTCTTGTTGTATCAATACTTACCAGAGAACTGTTGATCATAATCAGTCCCTCTGGAACAACGATCGGCTCAAACTTAACAAGGCTAGGAAGGTTCATTGCTACTAACAGGTCTGCCTCGTTAATTAAAGGACAGCTGATTGGTTTGTCCGAAACGACAACGGTACAGTTTGCAGTACCACCACGCATTTCAGGACCATAGGAAGGAAGCCATGTTACTTCTTTTCCTTCTTCCATTGCAGCTTTTGCGATCATCTGGCCAATAGCCAAAGTTCCCTGTCCGCCGCTGCCGGCGAAAAACATTTTCATCTTCATAATCAAAAGCCCTCCGGAGTTCTGAAATTTTGAACTGGATAGTACTCTGCCATATCGGAAGCAACCCATTTCAGAGCGTCTTCTGGTGACATTCCCCAGTTGGTAGGACATGCAGACAGGAACTCAATAAATGTGAATCCCAGTTTTGCTTCCTGAATGTCGAATGCCTTCTCAATAACTTTCTTTGCTTTCCGTACGTTTGCAGGAGTGTTCAGAATTACTCTTTCTACAAATACTGCGCCAGGAATGGTTGCCAGCATTTCGCAGACTCTTAAAGGAAGACCTGCCTGCTCTACGGTACGTCCGTCAACAGCAGTGGTAGCTCTCTGTCCAATCAGAGTGGTAGGAGCCATCTGTCCGCCAGTCATACCGTAAATCGCGTTGTTGATAAAGAAAGTTGTAAATTTCTCGCCTCTATGTGCTGCGTGAACGATTTCACCAGCACCGATGGATGCTAAGTCACCATCGCCCTGATAAGTGAAAATAACCTTATCTGGGTGAACACGGCGGATACCTGTTGCAATAGCAGGAGCTCTTCCGTGAGTGGACTCGCACATATCAATGTTCATGAAGTTATGGGCATTGATGGAACAGCCGATTGGAACAACACCGATGGCGCGTCCTAAATCGCCTCTTTCTTCCAGAACTTCCATGATAAGTCTGTGGGCAATACCATGTGAACATCCTGGACAATAACTTGTATCTACAGGGAGCATTCCCTTTGTTGGTTCAAATATTGTTTTCATTTCAGTTCCTCCAAATGTTTGATTGCTCTGTCAGCAATTTCAAGTGAGGACGGAACAATTCCGCCAGTACGGTTAATCAGTCTGACAGGGAAACGTCCGTTAACTGCTGCCTTAACGTCCTGGATCATCTGGCCCATGCTAAGCTCGGTAGAAATAACTACTTTTGTCTTTGGACCGATTTCATCAAAGGCTTTGTCCGGGAATGGCCATAAGCTGATTGGACGGATTAAGCCTGCTTTAATGCCGCGTTCTTCCAGAATTTC